>CANBYN010000014.1 GCA_947373615.1 Burkholderiaceae bacterium
TCCGCTATATTAATTTTTGGAGTGGGGTAAGAGCGTGAGTAATTGAGAATTTCGCCCTTATTATCAACATAGGCTGCTACATTGATAAGCGGGTTTGAGTTTATCTTTTGAACTAAGTAGACATATTGACTCTGTTTGCTGGCGAATTCTCGAAATTGCCGCTCATCTTCTACTTTGGCGGATTTTACTTCTTGAGCTATGTTATCTAGTGCCGTGTTAGCGGAGTAGAAGTTTTGGCTCACTTGAGCAGACAAACTGAGAGTTAGATTATCAAGCTGCTTTGTCCACTCTTGAGTGCTATTCGCTCTCATGGAAAAGGCAGAAACAATTCCAGTGGCAATGATGATGGTTGCCAAAATGGCGCCCACCCCTAGAATTAAGGGATTCTCTCCGCCTTTGAGTAAATAGATGAGTCGTTTATTCATTTTCTAAAACAGTGTAGAGGTTTTTATGGTTCAAACTGTTTTTTTGGCTTATAGTTTCTTCAATATTGAGGATTGTATTTAAAGGGGTTGGTTTTGTATTCTAAGAAGAATCTGATTGCTACTTTTACTTTATTTTTGGTGTTCATGGCTTTCCATGCTCAGGCCGATATTTATCGATGCGCTAATGAAAATGGCTCGGTAACTTTATCAAATGTGGAAAAAGGTCAAAACTGTAAAAAAATGATTCTGCCGCCTCCTGACTCTAAACGGCCCATATCTGCCAAGACGGATACTCTCAACAAGAGCACCCCAGCAAGTGATATCAAGCCTGTAGAAAAGTCTAAAGGTTCTTATGACGTAGCGGCAGCTGAGCGTAAGCGCATCATTCAGGAGGAGATGGATTTGGAGAAGGTTCGCTTAAATGCTGTGCAGACTAGAGTAAAAGAATTGACAGCCCTTCCAAATAAAACCCCAGAACAGATGAAGGATTTGGTAGCTTTACAACAAAAAGAAAACCTCCATTCAAGTAATTTGCAGATATTGCAAAAGGAATTGAATAAGTAAGGCCTGTTAGCTTAAGGAGATAGGTAATATCCCTTGGTATATTGCTACTAATTACTAATCTTTAGTACATAGCTACTATTCTTTAATTACCCCCAGCGTTCAAAACTACTTGCATGTAGTTGAAAGTAGCCAAATTTTTTATTGAATGTTTTTCTAAGGGGGTTATATGTATCCGAAATCTAAACAATCAGGTTTTACCTTGATTGAATTGCTGGTGGTGATTGCCATCATCGGTATTCTCACGGCCATTGGTATTCCGATGTATTCAGGATATCAAGCATCCGCAAAAGTATCTGCATCAAAGCAAAATCTTGATTCATTAAAAACTTACATTGCAGGTGAGGTAACGAAATGTGGAGCAGGATTGGTAACAACTTTGCCAACAGCTTATGGTACGGTTAATTGTGATGGAACTCAAACGGTAGCAGGCTATGGGGCTTATTTCATAACTTATACAAATGCAATATTTAAGAATCCCTACAAGCCTTCAGCCTCGCCAGTAGCATTTGCTACAGCTGCAACTGCTGCTGCTGGTAACGAAGGACAACTTTATATTAATACTGGTGATGCAAGTTGCGTGGGTGGACTAGCTGTATCCACGGTATTTAGCGACTCTACCGGTTCTCCTGTTATCTACCCAAATACAAGTAGTGGTGGGACAGTTACACCGACGCCTGTGTGCATTTCAATTCAATAATGCTTGAGATCTAGGAAATGAACCTATTTTCTAGATGGGCCTATGAAAAATATTCAGAGCCAAATTGGTGTGACCTTAATGGAGTTAGTGGTAACGCTTGCTATTTTGGGGATACTAGCTGCTATTGGTACACCTGTTTTGCTCGGGAATATTAGGGCCGCAAAAAATGCTGAGGCCCAGAACACATTAAAAGCAATTTACTTAATGCAAAAGAATTTCTTTGCAGAAAATTATTGCTATTACGTTAATTCTGGGAAGAGTGATAACACCAGCTTGATCAACCAGTACTTGCTTGGTTCTTCGACGCCAAGTACTGGTCCGATTACTATTGGCGGCAATAACGATTTTTATTTTTATATATTGCCTGGCCCAATTGGGTCGACTGGTAGTTGCACTGGTACAAATTCAAATGATTATGTTGCCTATGCCCAATCACGTAGTGATGCGAATTTGATTTATTCACTCAATCAACAAAATATAAAGACTGGGTTCTAGACGAATCAATGGAAAATTTTATAGAAATCTTCATTGCCTCCGTCTTTGGGCTCATCGTGGGCAGTTTTCTCAATGTTGTTATATATCGATTGCCAAAAGCAATCCTTAATGAGTCTGAATCATCGCTTAGATGCCTCCTTTGGCCAGGCTCTACAGCACCTTGTTGTGGAAAAGTGCTTCATTGGTATGAAAATATTCCTGTATTTTCTTGGTTGTTCTTACGGGGTAAGTGTGGATATTGCAAACAGCCTATTTCGCCAAGATATATCTTGGTTGAGCTTCTCACGACAGGTGCATTTGCATGGTCAGCTTGGAGCTATGGCCTGAGCATATCAGGTGGCATATACGCAGTGTTCTTTGCAATTGCGATTTCGCTTTTTTTCATTGACCTAGAGACGTTTCTTCTTCCAGATCGCCTGACTTACAGCATGTTATGGCTTGGATTACTCGCTGCTGCATTCGGATATATCTCCATCTCTCCAAGCGATGCCATTTTCGGATCATGCCTTGGGTACCTTTTGCCTTGGTCAATAAATGCGGTGTATTTCTTAGTGCGCAAACATGATGGTTTGGGTGGTGGCGATTACAAATTATTGGCAGCTTTGGGTGCATGGGTTGGGTGGGTAGATATTGTTCCATTGCTCTGTGGAGCCAGCGTTATTGGTTTGGTTGTTATCGGACTGGTGTCAGTTGTAAAGCGAGAGAAGTTATTGATGAACCAGGCGCTCCCATTTGGCCCTTTTCTTCTTCTGTCTGGGCTTAGTTTTATCTTATGGGGTGCATAAATGGAAATAATTAATAAAGCGCTTCATTATGTAAATCATTACAAACTTTCTGATTTGCATTTGCATGTCAATGAGCCTGTTGCCATTCGGGTAGACGGTGAAATTCAAGTTTTTGAAGATGATATCGTTACCCAGCTTGACTTTGATGTGTTTATAAAAGACTGGCTTACTCAAGAGCAGCGCATCAAATTTATGGAATGTTATGATGCCGATCTTGCTGTCGAGTCCGGGAACTATCGTTTTCGTGTAAATCTGTATAAAACTGCTCAGGGCTTGGCAGCAGTAATGCGGAAAATTGAAAGCGAGATTCCTAGTTTTGATTCTTTGGGATTACCCGCTGTAGCTCGGGATATTATTGAGCAAGAGAATGGCTTAATTTTGGTGACTGGACCGACGGGTTCTGGAAAATCCACTACCTTGGCTGCCATGGTTGATCGCATCAACCGTCATCGTCACGGCCATATTATTACGATTGAAGATCCAATCGAGTTTGTTCATCGTAATCAAAAGAGTGTGATATCACAGCGAGAGGTTTCTCGCGATACTTTATCTTTCTCATCAGCATTACGCGCCTCCTTACGTGAAGATCCGGATGTGATCTTGGTCGGAGAGTTACGTGACCTGGAAACCATTCAATTGGCGCTAACTGCTGCAGAGACTGGTCATTTGGTATTTGGCACCTTGCATACTAGTGGAGCGCCGAATACGATTAACCGGATTATTGACGTTTTCCCTTCTCAGCAACAAGATCAGGTAAGGGCGCAATTATCCCAGTCATTGCGATTAGTTATGACACAACGCCTCTTAAGACGTAAAGGCGGGGTAGGGCGAGTTGGTGCTTTTGAAGTGATGACTTGTAACCCCGCTGTCCGTAACTTGATTCGTGAAAATAAGGTATTTCAAATTCCAAGCGTAATGCAGATGGCTCGGGGCGAGGGAATGATCACGATGGATGCATCCCTACAGCAATTAGTTCAAACAGGACAAATTGAATCTCTATGAGTCAACAGGGTGTAACCTTTCTTGAAGTGGTGGTTGTCATTGCTATTTTGATGATCGCTACTGCTTTGGTGTCTCCTAGCATAGGAGACTGGCGCCAAAAGCGCGCCCTTGAATCGGACTTCTATGCCGTACTAAGTCAAATTGATTATTTAAAGACTCGAGCTAGAACGGTCAATGGCACAGCTACTTTAATTTGCCAAAGCACTACTGGCATCGGTACTGGTCTGAGTTATCAGGTTTCCAATGCTCCTCAAAATGGAGTAACAAGTATCGGAAATTCTTTTTCTAGCAATCTACTGGAAGATCCCACGGCAAAAAATTCATCATTCAATATTTTGAGTGGAAGATCTCAAATTATCTCAACGATTTGCACAGGTTTACGTGGAATATTTATCTCTACAGGTCAATCAGGGGTAGAGGGTAGTGGCGCCGCAATTGATATTGAAATTGATCCAATTGTAAGCAAATCTAAATTTGGCGCCTATCGTGTTTTACTAAATCAAAGCACAGGCTTTATCCAGAAATTTAAGTTCAATACTGCTAATAATGCCTGGGTTGAGCTTGATTGATGATGACCCATCCACCCTATATCCCACATTCTTCTCAGGCAATACTAGGGTTCACTTTGGTGGAAGCTTTAGTAGCTATGGCGATTTTTACCATTGGCTTTAGTGGGCTATATTTTTTCTATAACTTGTCTCAGCATTCCATTGCTGATTCAGAGAAGCGCATGTATATCAATTTAATGGGCGATCGCATTATTCAAACGATTGCTTCTGAAGGGCAGAGGCCTGTGACTGACCCTTTAAACCCCTTTGTTAATCCTTCTCAGTATAGCGGTAGCCTAAATACATGTAGCTATCCAGCGGCAGATGATCGTCAGTCTTGGTGCCTTGATCTTGTTAGTGGTATTGGTCCTTATAACTCAGCCTCTGCACTTGAAAACCGTCAAGTGGATATTACAAATGATGGTACGGGATTGATTGTGAACGTGACCCTCATTGCTTCCAATGGCGCTGTTGGCGGCTACTTTACTCGCAAGTTGAGGCAGTTATGACTCATTCTGGTCAAGGCTATACCTTAGTGGAAATGCTTGTTGCTCTGGCGGTAACGTCTATCGTATTGGCCGGAACTTATGCCGCCTACACCTTTTTTTCTGAGCAGCAACAGTCGTTAATAGCTCAAACAGAAGTAGATCGTGGGGCGCTCAGAACTATTGATATATTTGAGTCTGATATTCGCATGGCAGGGTTTAAGGATTATTTGGATGTCAATCCAATGACTGCTAGTCAGGCTATTGTTTTAACAAGCAATACCCCCGGAGATGTACGATTTGTTTATGACGATTACGATAATTCTGGAGTTTTATATCGGGCTTTGATCCGCTACTATTTGGCCTCCTTCACCTCTTCAACTGGAGTAACCCGAAATCGATTATTGCGCGAGTGGCGCAAATGCAATAACCCAAGTCAAACTTGCGATTTAACTAACTCTACTCCTCTAACAGGCTCAACAGTTGGCGAACCACTATTAGATTGGGTTAGCACATTCTCTGTCACAGGCATGAATCAAAAGGCATCAGGCAGTTTTGCTAATCAATACCAAACGATTAAGGTCAATCTTGTGGTGGACTCCCCTCAAAAGATCGAGGGAACAATTCGCAAGGTTAGCAAGAGTTTTACCTTTTTAGCGAGGGCCAAAAATGTCTCCCTGGTCCCTTGATTCGCAAATTATCGCATCACAAGTTATCGATGATGTCCGCGGGCAAGCTGGCCTTGCTATGGTGATCAGTTTAGTGTTGTTGCTCGTGCTTACTGCAATGGGGATAGGTCTTGCATATGTTGCCTCTGTGCAATCGGATTTGGTAGCTGCAGTAGCAAATAAACCTTTGTCGATCGATGCTAGCGAAACCTGTTTTGATAATGCGGTGGAGTGGTTTGCTTTACCGGCTGGTCAAAGTTGGGTGAATGGACTGGGGGCGCCAATGGATTTGGCTGCAAGCGGAGGACCTTTGAATGGTAAAACTGTATTAGGGGACACCATTCCTTTTGGCCAAAGTGACACCCGTTCAGCGCAATTTAAATCTAGGGCGGGCCGCGCCGCTTATTCTTCTTGTATTGTTGAAAAAGTATCTTCAAGCACCAATGGGACCTCTGGAAACGAAATTGGAAGTTTGGATGGTTATGGGTCAAGTAACTTCATATATGTAATTCGTATCACTTCAGTTGGAAATTACAACGTTGCCTTCAATGGCGCCGTTATTAACTCTAACCTGTGGCAATCAAATTCAAGCAAGTCAGTGCTTGAGGCTGTTGTCCAATATACGCCATAGGAGTGAATGAATATGAATAATATTTTTCTCGTCCTTAAGAATTTATTTTCTATTAATAGTTTTCTAAAAATGATTTTGATAGGCGCGCTATTTTTATCACCTTATTCTTCGGCTCAGAGCTCATTTCCTACTTTTGGGATTATTCATAACTCACTAGTCCCAGCAAGCCAAACAATTATGTTGGGTATAAACCCAGCTGGTAATTTAAATACCGCTAATGGAGCAGGTTCAGCAGCAACAAATTCTTTGAATGTAGCCAAAGACTCTAGCAATAGAAGTCTGAGCGGCGTTAATACGGGCTCTATTGGCATTTCATATAACTGGGCTGGCGCAAAAGAAGTGGGTATTCATTCGGCTAGCTCATATCTTGCTGGATGGTATGACTCAACTAGCCAAGGAAGTAAATGGGAATCGTGGGCAGCAGGGGCTATAGATAATCGAAACCAAAACGCATGGGCTTCTATTAGTCAGCAAATTGGTCAGGGTAATGCAACTGCTTTAACGACGATGACGGTTAAAAGTTTTACGGTTGATTCTACTAGCGTTAAATCAACCGTATGGATTAATGACACGTCGGGCCTGCCAATGCTGGAAGTTACTCATCTCTATGGCCCAACATCTGGTTCGACTAACCCGTATTTATTTCAAGGATTAGTCACGATCACTAACATTTCAGGCGGCACTCTTCGTGATGTGCGCTATAGGCGCAGTATGGATTGGGATGTCATAGAAAATATGACTGATGCCTCGGTAGATGCGGTAGGTGTTGCTTCTTCGTATAACGGTAGTAATTACCCAAAGATCTGGAGCTATTGCGACAATGGTGGGGAGGACAATGTGGCCGCAAATCCATTTGTCGCCTGCAAGCCATTTAATGCTACTTCATTAAATCAAGATTCTAGCGGGCTACATGGTCAGATTGGTTCGTCTTTTGACTTTCAGTTTGGCGACTTAGCCTGCAATGAATCTTCTACCTTCTATATATATTATGGGGCAGCCAATTCAAAAACTACCCTAAGTGCTGCTATGACAAGTGTGGGAGTAACCACCTATTCCATGGGGTATGATCCAAATTACCCTACCTTGGCATATGCCTTTGGATTTAAGGGTGTGAGTGGCACTTCCGTACCACCAGCGCTACCAACCAAGGTAGCATCATTGCCTGCTGGAAGCAGCACTGACCCCAATGTTTATCAAACTTATGCTCCACCCGTATTGGGAAATGGAACGATCTATCAAGCGCTATTTAAATTTCAAAAAGACAAGCAATGGGTCGGGGAAATTAAGCGCTATAACTTAGATGCCACTGGCGCTATAACCAGCGCCTCTCCTGTGATTGCAACCGATAAATTAACTATTCGCGCTGCGATAAATGCGCCTTATGCATCGGGCGGTCGCTCTATATGGACGGTTGGATATGACCCAGCTTGTATGTCAAGTGGATTAAGTAATGACTCTAATAATAATAGCTTTAGCTTGACGAATGCTACTGCTCTTCAAAGCCTATTATTTAATTGTCCTCAAAATCCAAATCCAACAGCAACTACCGATTTGATTAATTTCACAAGAGGATTGAATGCGTATTGGGAAGAAAATTCTTCACTAAGCGCTGTTCGAACATCTGTACTCGGTGATACCTACCATTCAGAGATGGTGCTAGTTGGGGTTCCAAATGCACCTTGGAGCTCAGATGTCAACATGTTTGGAAAGTCTGAGGCTTACTATCGTTATACCAATGGATATAGCAATTTTATTTCAAATAATAGTGCGCGTCGCTCCCAGCTATATGTTGGTGCTAATGATGGTATGTTGCACGCATTCGATACTGATTTAAATGAAAGGTGGGCTTTTATACCTCCCTCAGTTTTGCCAATATTAAGAAATATGACGGGTAATAAAGGAGTGGCAGCTGGAGGTGGAACTAGTAATAGTATTTTTAGTGTAGATGGTCCTATTGCTGTTAAGGATGTTTATTTTGAAGCGCAAGGTGTATGGAAAACAGTTTTGATGGGGGGGCTAGGTTGGGGTGGTAATAGTTATTTTGCGTTGGATATTACCAATCCGGATGCGCCTCAGCATCTGTTTACTGTAAATAATGATGTTGCCAATAAGTTAATTAATTATTGGGATGCCATTGGTAAAAAGTCGAGCTTTCCATATAGTGCTAGTTGCACTCAATTTGATTATTCAAAATTAGGTGGCGCCTGGTCACGACCGGTCATCATGCTTTTACCATATAACGAAGGTTCAGATGCTCAGCGTTGGGTGGCAGCATTTGGAGGTGGATATTCTGGAGGTGCCTCTGTTACTGGAACCGGAACCAATAGTTCATTTGGCGCTTATGTATATGCAATCGAATTAGTGCCTGATGCTGGCATAACTACGGCGAGTTGTGGAGCGACTGGATCTTCAGTAGTAACGTCCACGGGCGGTCACGTTATTGTGAATGCACCCCTCATAAGTGATAGCAACTCGAATATTCCTAATGGGGTTACTGCCCACTTAACGGTAGTCACCGGTGATGGAACTTCCATAGCCAACTATTACGGCGGTATTGCTTATTTTACGGATTTGGAAGGTCAGTTGTGGAAGTTCAATTTGAGTAAATCCAGTCTGAATGACAGCAATGCCAATCTATTTACTTTATATAAATCATTCCTTAGCCAGGCTACACTTGCAAATGACCGCATGGGCTTTAACCAACTGGGTACGACCATTGTTAGTGGATTGGATCCCAACGGCATTAGCATTAACCGCTTATTCAATTATTTTGGTACTGGAGATCTCACGCGAATTCAGCGTCAAGTCTCTACTATCAATAATCGAATTTATGGGGTGTCTGACCCTAACTTTCCCTCTAGTAGTCTTACTAGTACCAATCAAACTGTGGCAACATTTACCAACGTAAATACACAGACCTGCAGTGTAAATAGCTCTTGGTATGCCGATGTTTGGGCAAAAACTAATGTTTCTCAATCTGCCGATTACCAAAAAATTATCGGTAGGGCGGCAATCCATAACAAGTATGTGTATTTCTCAGCCTACCAACCGCAAGCGCTAGCCTGCCCTCTTTATGGTACAAGTCGATTAATTGAGATAACTGATGTATGTCAGGCTGGTAGTGGCGGTGCCGTTATTGGCACTGGGCTAGCTACAGCCCCCATAGTGGATGGTAAAGGGAATATTTACGTAGGCATGAGCAATATTCCTGCTGGGACTACTCTTTCATCGGGTAGGGACAATATTGCCAAACTGACTGGCAGCAATGCGTCTTCAAATAGCAAAGTGCAATACAAATCTTGGAGAGAAAAGCGTGTCTATTAATTTCCCTATTCCTCATGATTTAATTAGGGTGTATTTATGAATAATCCATTTCAGCCTATCTTGAAGGCATTCATTGATGCTCTGAGTAGATATTCAATTAAACAAGAGGATGTTGTTGGAGTTGATATCACTCCTAATTACATTCGGGTAGCTCAGCTTACTGAGAATTCAGATGGATGGTTGTTGGAAAAATTAGGATATAAGCACATCTCTGATAAGGGATCCTTAAAAGATATTAATGAACATCAAGAGGAGTATGTTCAAAAACTCAGAGAATTGATTGTTAGCGCGAATCTAGAAACTGCTAATGCAGCTATTTCTATTCCCATTACAAGTGCGATTGTGCGTACAGTGACTATGCCTTTGATGAGCGATGAGGAAATTGAAAGCGCTATTCAATATGACTCACTCTGGAACAATATTCTTCAGTTAGAAGAGAAGTTGGATGAATATTCTATTTTCTGGCAAGTTATCCGTCGAAATACTGCAGAAAATACAATGGAGTTGCTATTTGTTGCGTCTAAATTAACTGAAATTAATCAGTATGTGCAAATTGCTACTAAGGCTGGCTTAAATCCAGTGGTCGTGGATGTCCGTTGCTTTGCAATACGAAATGCCTTGAAGGCGCATAAATCAAAACTGCAAGGTACTTCAGCCCTTATCGAGTTTGGACCACATGAGAATTATGTATTAATTGTCACTAATGACACCCCATTCATTTATGACATTTATATCTCCGATGCCGATAGAGCATTAATTGAGGCTGGCGAACTTGAGGGGGAGCAGGGCGATCGACTTTATGACCGATTTGCTAGCCAGATACTCCAGGCCTTTAGAGCTTATGAGATTAAGTTGGGAAAAAACCTCATTGATCAGGTTCTTTTGGTATCGCCGTTACAAAATAGGGAGGAGATGGTTAGCCAAATGCGCAAAGCTTTAGATGGCTATCAAGTTGAATTATTTAACCCTTTGTCAGATTTACAGCTTCCAAGCAATCTGGATGATGTTATTGAATCAGAGGCTAATCCTTCAGTATTTACCTCTGCCATTGGATTGGCTGTACGTAAAGTCGATATCTTTGGTTATTACAAGTATGTAACCGGCGTAAATAACGTTAACTTATTGCCCAATAGGGATGCAGTTAAGCAAATTGAGCGAAAAAAGATCTTATCAAAGGTCGGAATCATTGCAGTTGCATTGCTGATTGTTCTTTTTGTTATTGGAACATTGCTCTATCAGTACTTTTTTAATAATACTCTAAGCAATCAATATCAAACTGCGGTGCAGATTGAAAGACAAGTGCAGTTAAAAGAGACTTCTTTGGCTGCATTAAAAGCTCAAAGATCAAAGTATTCCCAAATGCTAGAGGCCAGCAAAGAATTTAAAACTAATCAGGTTGCAAACTATCAACTTTTAAGCGCCGTTAATCAAACGGTTCCTGGCGGTGTTTGGTTTACAACGATTAACTTTGATGGTCCCAATAGCTTAGTTATTAAGGGTGAGGCATCTAATGATCAAGTAATTGGAATTTTTATTGAGAGGCTTCAAAGGGTGCCAATGATTGAGAGGGCCTCCTTACAAAATATGACTTTAAATACGGGGCCGATACAAAGAAGAGGAGCTGGCGCTAAGCAATTTGAAGTGCGCTGCATTGTGTCAAACTCGATGACTCCGATCAATACACCTCAGTCCTTAAGACCTGTTGCTGCACCTCCCATCACCAAGGCCCACGAGCCGGACCTAACAATTTAAGGTGGCCAACATGTTAAATCTCAATCAATTGAAAAATCTAGACTTTGGAACCATGTGGCGCTCCTTGACATCTAATCGAACCAGCCTTATCAAAGGACCATATGCGAAAGTGGTTCTTTGGGCGCTGTTGGGTTTTATCCTATTTTTCGCATACGTGTATTTTATTTTCTGGCCCAATTTAGAACAGCGTCAAGCAATGCAAAGCAAGGTAGATGCAATTCCAGAGATGGAAGCTAAATTAAAATATCTTGATGTGGCAAATCAGAAGGCTGAAGCCGACCTGCATCAATCTGAAAAAAGCTATGCCGAATTAAATCAACTTTTTAGCGTTGAGTCTGAGTTGGAAGAGTTATATCAGCGCTTGAGTATGATGGCTTCCTCTCAGGGTTTGGTAATTAGTTCGATAACTAAAGAGGGTGAGGAGGCAATTTATGCAGGCAATAAGCAGGCTCAACCACTTCAGGGAAACATAACGCCAGCTCCGACTCCAACCCCCGCTCCAATCGATCCAAATGGTAAAGGGGCAACCCAGGGCTCCCCCCTGTTTTATCGAATTAAATTGAAGGTTGAGCTTACTGGGCAGTATGGACGTTACATGCGTTACCGCAAAATTCTGTCTGAGTTTGATAAGAGCATCAACATAGATAAAGAAGTTATTACTCTTATTCCAGGTGATAACAGAGGCATGGTGGTTGTTAAATCTCAGTTATCAACTTATCGATTGCCGAATAAGTTGCTCACAAAGCCTGGTACATCTAAAGCTACTCAGGAATTGCCAGTACCAGCTGTGCAGTCAACAAGTTCTTTTTCAAATTGGGGGATGCGGATCATCAGAGTAGCTGCTGATGCTGATCCACTGTCAACTACTGGAACTCCCCATGGGCGTATGACTGTCGGCACTACTGCCGCCTATGTAGATGAATCACCTTCTAGTGCTGCGCAGAATACCGATGCCCGTAGTAGCAGCGCACAGGAGAGGGATCCTTTTGCCAGATCTTCAAGCGGCATGATTGAAGGTGGTCGGGATTCGCGTGTTTCACCTTTGGTTATGGCTAGCCCTCAGACATATGTGATTACTGGCGTTATTGTCTCCAACTCAATCAAGGCGGCGATGGTGCGAACAGACTTTAGGGAGAATTATGTGGTTAAGGTTGGTGACCGACTCGGAAATCAAGGCGGCGTCATTGTTGATATTGATATGGATGGCATTGTCATCAAGCAATCAAATGGAAGGATCCGAATTTATTTGCAATCTCAATCGGGTCAACCTATGACGGCTCCTAATGGCGGAATGGCGAGGTAATGATGTATAAAAAATGGATAGTGTTGATTCCCGTCTTGGTATTGTTAAATGGCTGCGATTCGATAAGTAAGTTGCCCCCACAATCTGATGCACAAATGCGTCAGCAAATGGGTCTTGACCCCGCTCAAATCATGACAGATTTAGCTCCAAAGACAGAGCAAACCTTGGCTATGGGCCCAAAGATCGAGCGTAAACCAACGGAGCAATTGGACCAAATTCGCCGCAATTTTATTAATGAGTCCCAGAGAACAGAGGACGGCCAGTGGAAGTCTTTTAATGTCAATCTTAATTTTGTAGATGTCGATATTCGTGAATTAGCACAAGCCATGACTCAGATTTCGGGTGTCAATATATTAGTAGGGGACGAAGTCGAAGGTACGGTTACGGTAAAAATTAACAATGTCCCTTGGGACAAGGGCCTTGATAATATTTTGAGAATCAAGGGACTCTCTAAGAGCGTTGATCCGGGTGCAAATATTATTCGGATACAAAAGCCTGAAACTGTTCTGGCTCGCGATGAATTTGAAAGAAAGCGTCTAGAAGAAGTTAGTCGCCAAATTGCAGCCAAGCGGATTGTTAGTACACAAGTAACTGAAATATTTCGCTTGTATTACACCAAGCCAGCCATTGTGAAGAAGCAATTAGAAGCAATTTTTGGGGGTAATACTGGGGCGGCAGGTGGTACTAGTATTCGACCTCCTGGCGGAATTATCGAAATTACAACAGACGAGCGGATTAATTCAATTATTGTTAAGGGTACGCCCAGTGAAATGGAATTAGCTGCTAGGCTTATCTCCAAATTAGATATTCGCACACAGGAGGTCCTAATTGAGGCCTTCATTGTTGAGGCCTCTGATGATTGGCAATATGAATTAGGTGCCCGATTTGGTTACAGTAATACCGCTGGTAATGGCACATCTATCAATCCCACTAGCGCTGTTGCAGGTACAGTTGCTGGTGCAGCTGGCACTAATATTTTCAGTCGAGCTGTTGACGGGGCCACATTTGGGTTAGGGTATTTATTTCAAACAACTGCCTCGCAGCTCAAGGTTGAATTAACTGCATTAGAAAAGCTAAGTTTAGTAAAAATAATTTCTAATCCACATGTTTTTACAATGGATAACGAAGAAGCAGTTGTCATTGATGGCGTTCAGATTCCTTATCCAGTCCCTGGCGTTGGTACTAATCAGATTACCTATGAATTTAAGGATGCTGCCCTCAAGTTGACTGCCACACCAAGCATTGTTGGGGATGGAAATCTCTTCTTAAACATGATTGTGAATAAGGACTCTCCAAATTATTCAACTAATCCACCCTCTATCAATAAACGTGAAGTGCGAAGTAAGTTGCTCATTCAGGATGGCACTATTGCTGTTATTGGTGGTATCTATGATCAGACAAAAGAGAACACTGTCGAAAAAGTGCCTTTACTAGGCGATATTCCCTTAATCGGAACTTTCTTTAGCTATACCAAGAAAGCAGATAAAAAGACTCAGTTACTTGTTTTTATTGCCCCTAAGATACTAAATTAATGATGATAGCCACCATGGATTACGCTCATGAAGTAGCAAGATTTTGTTTGGATCGCGGCCTAGTAGATTTAGTGCGCTTTAAACAAGCTGAAACACAAAGTAAGGTAAGTGGAAAGCCTTTATACGAAGTGTTAGTAAGTGCACATCTCATTGATGATCAGATGGCCAAAGAAGCAATTTCTACTTACTTGGATCTTCCGATTATTCATTTAAATGAAATCCATCATCAAATAGAGCGCTACTTGGACGCCGTTCCAGCCGCCTTTGCCATAGAGAATCGCATTATTCCATTTGCTACTGATGAAAGAGGAATTAAGGTTGCCATTGCTGAGCCTAGTGGTTTGCGGAGTGTCAGTAGTGTCCGCTTAATTACTGGAAAAAATGTTTCGGCTTACGTAGTTTCTCCGATTGAAATGAACGCTTTGATCAAGACGATCTTAGATAGCTCTCCCAAGCGTGTCAAAAGTGCGGATATCGGCATCAATTTAGGCAAGTCCGTTACCAGCAAAGATAAAAATTTAGTAAATGCCAAAAAGCTTAATAGCTTGATGGGTAAGCAATCTGTTCTCGCTAAAGTCACTCCTGACATACATGAGGTCAGCGATGATAGTCAGGGTAATCATGTGATTACATTTGTAAATGACATGATTATTGATGCAATTAAACAAGGTGCTAGCGATATTCATATCGAAATGTATAAGGACTTTGCTACTGCACGCTATCGCGTTGATGGTGTTTTGAGGGAGTGTGAAAGCCTGAAAGAGTTCCTATTTGCAAACTATGCTGCTGTCACAACTAGGTTAAAGATTATGGCCTCTTTGGATATATCGGAGAGGCGTTTGCCTCAGGATGGGGCGATTACGATTTCCTTGCCAGAGGGTAGGGATGTAGATCTACGGGTTTCTATCTTGCCGACCGTATTTGGTGAACGGGTGGTAATGCGTATTTTAGATAGAGACGGAATTTCATTCGACCTCGATAAACTTGGTTTCCCAGAAAAAGAATATGCAGATGTTGTGTCTGCATTTGAAGCCTCCCAAGGTATGGTTTTAGTTACAGGCCCTACTGGCTCTGGTAAGTCTACAACCTTGTATGGAGCATTAAAGCGCCTCAATAAGCCTGGGGTCAATATTCTAACCGCAGAAGATCCTGTGGAATTTACGATCGATGGAGTTGGTCAAGTTCAGATTCGAGATGATATAGGGCTGACATTTGCTTCAGCCTTGAGGTCATTCTTGCGTCAGGATCCTGAAATCATTTTAGTTGGAGAGATTCGCGATAAAGAGACTGCAGATATATCGATTAAGGCATCCTTAACTGGTCACCTTGTGCTTTCTACCCTCCATGCGAACGACTCCATTAGTACTGTTTTGCGTTTAATCAATATGGGGATTCCAGGTTATTTGATTGGTGCGGCTTTGACTTTGGTGATTGCACAGCGATTGACAAGAAAAATTTGCCCAGCTTGTAAGCAATTACATGAAGGAAA
>CANBYN010000015.1 GCA_947373615.1 Burkholderiaceae bacterium
TGATGTCTTAGTCTTTTTTTTAAAGAGGAGATAAGTTAGGAAATATCGGCAGCTTGCAGATTACCAAGGGACTAAAGATGGTAATAAGCCCTTTTTTCTAGCCAATATAAGAAATTAGGTCAGCGAGCGACTTTTTAAATAGTCGGCAAACTCAGTCGCTACTTCTGGGTGGCGCAAAGCAAATTCCACCGAGGCTTTTAGGTAGCCTATCTTGGCACCGCAGTCATACCGAATGCCGTCATACTTATAAGCAAATACAGGCTCTACTTTTTGTAGAGATGCAATCGCATCAATCAGTTGAATTTCACCGCCAGCACATGGCTTGAGATTACGAATGTGATTGAAGATTTCAGACGATAAGATGTAGCGACCAGCCACAGTTAAATAGGAAAGCGCATCTTTAGGTTGTGGCTTCTCCACAATGCCATTGAGGCGATAAACATCCTTGAACACTTCTATGCCAGCAACGATGCCGTAAGGGCTGCTCTTGGTCGAATCAATTTTCTCAACTGCCAATAAAGTGCCATCTACATTTTCGTATGCCTTGAGCATTTGTTTCATTACGGGCTGCTGAGCATCTAGCAAGTCATCAGCCAAGATAACGGCAAAAGGTTCATCGCGCACTAATTTTTCGGTACAAAGAACTGCGTGACCCAAGCCAAGTGCTTCTGACTGGCGCACATAGACACACTCAACATGACTTGGCTTAACGCCACGTACTATCTCTAGCAATGCTTGTTTATTGGTTGCTTCTAGTGCAGCTTCGAGCTCATAAGCTTTATCAAAGTGATCTTCAATGGCGCGTTTATTGCGACCGGTCACAAAAATCAATTCAGTAATGCCGGCTGCAATTGCTTCTTCCACTGCGTATTGAATGAGTGGTTTATCAACCACGTTCAGCATCTCTTTTGGGCTGGCCTTGGTTGCCGGTAAAAATCGAGTGCCTAACCCCGCTACAGGAAAGACTGCCTTGGTAACGGTTTTAGTAGTTAATGGCATATGACGTGCGATTGTACTAAATAGGATTGTGGTTTTATTTGAGACGCTTTAATTGTGCAACAAGCTTCTCATGTTTTTGTTCGAAATCTACAAGACGTTGCTTTTCTTGGGCAACAACCTCCATAGGTGCGCGCGCCACAAAGCTTTCATTAGTTAATTTGCCACGGGCTTTATTAATTTCATTGGCAAGTCGCTCAATCTCTTTGATAAGGCGAATGCGCTCAGTTGCCACATCTACCTCAATCTTTAAGAGTAATTTGAAATCTCCAACAAGCGCCATCGGCGCTCCTGGAGCTTCTTTTTCTAGGGCGGACTCGTCAACGTAGATCTTAACTTCAGATAATTTTCCCAAGGCCAGCAAGTAAGGTGTAGCTTTTTCTAAGAATGCTTGTGGCCCACTAATCCTTAGTGGAACTTTTAGCGCTGGAGACACTTGCATTTCTCCACGCAGATTTCTGCAAGCATCCACAATGGCTTTAATTTGGGCCACCCAAGTCTCACTCTGCTCATCAATTTTTTCTGGCTGTGCAACAGGGTAGGTTTGCAGGGCAATTGTTTGCTTGGCTTGCTGAGATAATTCTTTACCAGACTTTGGTCCAACAGTTTGCCAAAGTTCTTCGGTGATAAATGGAATTAGGGGGTGCGCAAGGCGCAAGATGGTTTCGAGAACCCGCAATAGAGTTCGGCGAGTGGCGCGTTGCTGAGCTGGAGTACCAGTTTGCAGCTGTACTTTTGCAAGCTCTAAGTACCAGTCACAATACTCATCCCAAACAAATTGATAAATGCTACTAGCAATATTATCGAAACGGTAATTTTGGAAACCCTTAGCAACTTCAGCTTCCGTTCTTTGCAGCTGAGACACAATCCATTTGTCAGCAGGTGAAAAATCTAAGTAGCCCTCAGGACCGCATTGATTATCGCAAGGGGCTAAGCCATTTTCTTCAATGTTTCCAGGGCAATTCATCAGCACAAAGCGGGTGGCGTTCCATAGTTTGTTGCAGAAGTTGCGATAGCCTTCGCATCGCTTTTGGTCAAAGTTAATATTGCGACCTAAGGATGCTAAGGATGCGAAAGTAAAACGCAATGCATCTGTACCAAATGCGGGAATACCATCTGGGAATTCTTTCTTGGTTTTCTTGCTAATGCTCTCGGCTTGCTTAGGATTCATGAGGCCAGTAGTTCGTTTTCCAACCAGATCTTCAATTTTGATGCCATCAATTAGATCGATTGGATCCAAGGTATTACCTTTGGATTTACTCATCTTTTGACCTTCGGCATCACGCACTAAGCCGTGAACGTAAACAGTATGGAAGGGCACTTTACCTGTGAAATGACAGGTCATCATGACCATACGTGCCACCCAGAAGAAGATGATGTCAAAACCAGTCACTAAAACCGATGAGGGTAAGAAGTGGCTAAGTGCGGTGGTTTCATCTGGCCAGCCTAAGGAGCTAAAAGGCACTAGCGCTGAGCTAAACCAAGTATCCAAAACATCAGGGTCGCGGATGAGTTTGCCTGTGTAGCCTTCAGCAGCAGCTTTGATCTTTGCCTCTTCTTCCGAGCGCGCCACAAAGATCTGACCATCATCACCATACCAAGCGGGAATTTGATGTCCCCACCAAAGTTGGCGAGAGATACACCAGTCTTGAATATTTTCTAGCCACTGGGTGTAAGTGTTGATCCAGTTTTCTGGAACGAGTTTGATATCGCCTTTGGTAACGGCATCTAATGCAGCGCCAGCAATCGAAGAGCCTGGTTGATACTTATTATCTGGACTTGGCTTGGACATAGCCACAAACCATTGGTCAGTGAGCATCGGCTCAATAATAGTTTGGGTGCGGTCACCACGTGGCACCATTAATTTATGAGGTTGAACTTTTTCTAATAAGCCTGCGGCTTCTAAATCAGCAACTACTTGCTTGCGTGCTGCAAAGCGTTCCATGCCTTGATAGGCAACGGGTGCATTCTCATTAATCTTGGCATCCAATGTGAGGATATTGATTAGGGGAAGTTGATGGCGTTGACCAACCGCATAGTCGTTAAAGTCATGTGCAGGAGTTACCTTAACAACACCAGTACCAAAGCTTAAATCAACATAGTCGTCAGCAATGATGGGGATCTGGCGATCACAAAGCGGTAGGTGTACAGAATTGCCTATCAAATGTTTATAGCGCTCATCATTTGGATTAACCATGACCGCAACGTCACCGAGCAAAGTCTCAGGACGGGTTGTAGCAACCGTCAAATATCCAGAGCTATTCGTCAATGGATATTGGATGTGCCACATTGAACCATCTTCTTCCTCGCTTACAACTTCTAGGTCGGAAACGGCAGTACCCAATACTGGATCCCAATTCACCAAACGTTTACCGCGATAAATGAGACCTTGTTCATGTAAGCGTACAAAAACTTCAACCACCGCCTTGGACATCTTGCTGTCCATTGTGAAATATTCTTTGCCCCAATCAATCGATGCGCCTAGGCGACGAATTTGACGGGTAATGGTGTTGCCAGAGGTTTCTTTCCACTCCCATACTTTTTCTAAAAATTTTTCACGACCTAAGTCATGACGAGATACTTTTTGTGCATCGAGTTGACGCTCAACAACGATTTGCGTGGCAATGCCAGCATGGTCGGTGCCAGGCACCCATAAAGTATTTTTGCCAGACATGCGGGCATGACGAATCAAACCATCCATGATGGTTTGATTAAAAGCATGACCCATATGTAGGGTGCCAGTCACATTTGGTGGGGGAAGTTGAATAGAAAAATCGACTTTGTCCTCATCCATGGTGGCATCTGCAATGCCTCTGCTTTCCCATTCTGGGCCCCAGTAGGCTTCTATTGGGGCAGGTTCATAGGATTTGGCGAGTTCGTCTGTAGAACTGGTCACTGTTGATTTGGGGGTATTTGAGGCATTTGGCATAAGAGGCAAATTATAATTGGGCTGATGTACTCAGACTTGCTCGCGAACCTCAATCCAGAACAGCGCGAGGCAGTGACCCTCCCGCCCGTAAATGAAAATGGCCAAGCCCAGTCAGCCATGATTTTGGCTGGGGCTGGCAGCGGTAAAACCCGCGTCCTTACCACCCGTATAGCCTGGTTGATTCAAACGGGCCAGACATCTCCTATTGGCGTCCTAGCCGTGACCTTTACCAATAAGGCTGCCAAAGAGATGATGGTGCGCTTAAGTGCCATGTTACCTATCAATACTCGGGGAATGTGGATTGGCACCTTCCATGGTCTGTGTAACCGACTATTGCGTGCCCACCACAAAGAGGCGGCATTGCCATCGACCTTCCAAATTTTAGACACCCAAGACCAGCTTTCAGCGATTAAGCGTCTTTTGAAGGGCTTGAAGGTTGACGACGAAAAGTACCCCCCAAAACAATTACAGTACTTTATTGCTCATGCAAAAGAACGCGGACAGCGCGCCAAAGAGTTATCGGTCGGCGATGACTTTCAGGCCAAGATGGCGCAACTTTATGCTGCCTACGATGAGCAATGTCAGCGCGAAGGCGTTGTAGATTTTGCAGAGTTACTATTGCGCAGTTATGAATTGTTAAAACACAACGAAGCAATTCGCACTCATTATCAAGAGCGCTTTCGTCATATCTTGATTGATGAGTTTCAAGATACGAATGCCTTGCAATATGCTTGGCTCAAGTTATTGTCAGGGCACGATGCTAGTCGAATTAACGTGAGTGGATTAGGCAGTAGTTCAGTATTTGCGGTGGGCGATGACGATCAAAGTATTTATGCTTTCCGTGGCGCCGATGTTGAGAATATGCGTCTGTATGAGAAGCAATACCACCCCTTGATGGTGAAGCTTGAGCAGAATTATCGATCGCATGGACATATTCTCGATACCGCAAATCATCTAATTGCTAATAACTCTGAGCGTTTGGGTAAAAACCTGCGCACTGATGCTGGCCATGGCGAGCCAGTCCGCATCTATGAAGCGCCGAGTGATCATGCTGAAGCTGCGTGGCTCGTTGATGAGATTAAGGCTCTAGTGAATAGTGGTATTAAGCGCACGGAGGTTGCATTGCTCTATAGAAGCAATGCCCAGTCACGTATCATCGAGCATGCGCTGTTCTCTGCTGGTATTCCGTATCGAGTTTATGGCGGTTTGAGATTCTTTGAGCGTGCTGAAATTAAACATGCGCTTGCATATATGCGCTTGCTTGAGAATCCGAATGATGACACCTCATTTTCTAGGGTAGTCAATTTTCCAACACGAGGTATCGGCGCAAGATCTATAGAGGCATTGCAAGATGCAGCTCGTGCCCAGCAATGCTCTTTATATTTGGCGGCATCTTCGTTAGAGGGTAAGGCGGGCGCAGCACTTGGTGGATTTGTGCGCTTGGTCGATCATATGCGTGAGGCCACCCGTCATAACACTTTGCCTGAAACGGTGGAGTTTGTAATTCAGCACAGTGGTTTGATTCAGCACTATCTCTCAGAACGTGAGGGGCAAGATCGCGTAGAGAACTTACAAGAGTTAATTAATGCAGCGACAGCTTTCATAGCTGAAGAGGGTTATGGCCAAGATGCAGCCGCAGCCATGCTACCTGGAGAAAATGCACCAGGTGTTGTGGAGGTTTCGCCTTTGGCGGCCTTTTTATCTCATGCTTCACTAGAGGCTGGTGATAACCAGGCTCTAGCAGGACAAGACGCTGTGCAATTAATGACAGTGCACTCTGCTAAAGGTCTGGAGTTCACCTCAGTATTCATTACGGGACTTGAAGAAGGCTTGTTTCCTCATGAAAACAGCATTAATGAGCAAAATGGTTTAGAAGAAGAGCGGCGTCTGATGTATGTTGCAATTACCCGAGCTAAAGAGCGTTTATATCTTTCTCATACTCAGTCACGCATGCTTCATGGGCAGGTACGTTACAACATGCCATCTCGTTTCTTGGAGGAGTTGCCTTCTGAATCCTTAAAGTGGCTTACTCCAAAAGCTAGGGATGCTCGCTGGGGTGGCGGTTCCTCAAAAGGGTCTACTTGGCAAGATGGATATACCCGTGAGCGCGAATATGAATCTAATGATTTCTTTGATTCGGGAAGTGACCGTCAAAGACCCGCTAAGCGTATTGGTTCAGCTTCAACGGAAATAAAAAGATTGGCCTCGCCTACGCGCGGAAACTATCCGTTTACCATTGGCCAGAATGTATTTCATACCAAGTTTGGGGAAGGGCGGGTGACTGGTCTTGAAGGTGTTGATGCTGATGCTAGAGCTCAAGTAAATTTCAAACGCCATGGCGTGAAGTGGTTGCAGCTGAGTATTGCAAAGCTTGCTGCGATTGATGGATAAACCTAGACAATGCTTACACCAGAATCACTTCGTCTTCAGTAAAGCAGGCCTTCCAGGTAGCGTAGAAAGAGCAGTGCATGACCGTGAGTCCAGCCATAGAAATGGGGGCAATAATGTACGAAGCGAGTTGTCCTAAATCTAGTGCATCAAAGATCATCCCCACGGTTAGTGGAATGGCAACCAGAACTGCGCTCCAGATGACTAGATACAAAAAGAATGCCCCCTTATTGGTCCAGCACGCAAGACAACTAGAAAACAACGCTTGCGGAACAGACATATCTGCCCATGCTACGAGTATTGGCGAGAACCACATCAGCATTGCGACCGGAATGTACAGCAAGGCACCAAAAAAAAGTACCCAATAAAGTTGGCGAATAGCTTCAGGGGTGATGGGTTTATCGCTTGTCATCAATGGCATGAGTACTTCAAAATCAACCAATAGGCTAAGAAAGAAGCTCATCGTAAGGATGAGGCCGGCATATACCAATCCTAGTTGCAGGACTCGTCTACGTACTAGTGACCCAGATTGTAGGGCCACGATGTAAACCGAGGGGCGGATACGCTCCTTTTGAATCGCCTGACGACAGGCAGTCATAAAGCCAACCGATAAGGTTGGGGTAAGTAATAACACTGCAAATACGCCAATGACTGGAACAATGACCGCTAATTGAGCGGAAAAAACATACATAAACACCAGCATCAAGAATCCGAGAGGATTTTGTTTGAACAGCCAAATACCTTGCCTAATCCAGGTGTAGCCTTCTTTGAGAGCGACTGCGTTCAGTTTCATAGGGAGCGTCGGCTTAGAAGAATACGTTCAAAGTGGGAGGGATCGTGAGGCGTCAACATTTGCGCATCGCGCGGCAAATAGAAATCCCAAAGTCGTGATATCCAAAAACGTAGAGCTGCAGCGCGCAACATCAAAGGCAAACTCGTTAGTTCTTCTTGTGTGAGTGGGCGAACGGATTGATAGGATTTCATGAAGGCTTCAAAGCGCGTGGGATCTAAGTCCTGCTTGTTGTCAGCAAGACACCAATCATTTGCAGTTACCGCTAAATCAAACAGCCATTTGTCCGTGCCCGCGAAATAGAAATCAAAGAAGCCGCCCAGTTGGTCATTTGAGGTATCGGTTGATCCATTTGGATCGAATAAGACATTGTCCCGAAAGAGATCGCAATGACTTGCGCCCTGAGGAAGTGCATCGTATGCATTAGAACTAAAAAATTCTTCTTGTGTAGATAGTTCATGAGTGAGCAAATCTTTTTGCGAAGAATTTAAGTGAGGCAATACCAACGGGATTGTTTTTTGCCACCAGCCTAGACTACGAAGATTTTCTTGTGACCTAGGAAAATCTTTTCCCGCTAAATGCATTTTGGCCAACATTTCGCCAACCAAAGCGCAATGTTTTGCTTCAGGTTGCAGTCTTGATTGCCCTGGAAGCTTCGTAACGATAGCAGTTGGCTTGTTTTTAAGGGTGAAAAGGATTTCTCCCTGCTTATTCTCGATCGGCTTGGGAACAGGAATGCCTTGATTAGCTAGGTGGCGCATTAACTCTAGATAATAAG
Source organism: Burkholderiaceae bacterium (assembly GCA_947373615.1). Lineage (GTDB taxonomy): Bacteria > Pseudomonadota > Gammaproteobacteria > Burkholderiales > Burkholderiaceae > Polynucleobacter. The sequence continues at coordinate 7,882 of CANBYN010000015.1, forward strand.
GTAGCTGATCTGTAGATAATCTTTCAAAGATGGTGAGAACATACTCTTGTTTCTGACCATCTTTAATGGTGTCTAAGAAAAAGTTTGAGTTTTCAATGCCGCCATGAATGCCACGAATTTCACTGACCTTACCGATGTCAAAGTCTTGGGAGATCCATTCGGAAATATCAACAAGTTCAATCGGAGTAAATACGGCCATAAAGCTGAAACTATTCTTTAATTAATGGGAAAGCTGATGCTAGGTACGCTTAGTTGGCTACCTTCACCGGATGGGGCGCCAGGCATTACAGAATCTGGTGGGGACATCTCATAGGAGGTGTATTTAGTTTTGACCTGAACTTGCGTTGGGCTATTGGAATCTTTGTATTCAGTAACTTCAGTGCCCCTATCATTTTTATATTGATAGCTTGGTTGACGTGATTGTGGGCCATCTAAAACACCTGACGGGCTCACCGTTGGCGAGAGCGGCTGATTATTAATGCGATTTAATTCAGAAGGACTCAGTGCCTGACTGTTATTCTGAGCTTGGGTCGATCCTGCTCCAAAAAGCGCAAAAACTACCAAAAAGCTTACAAGGGTAAGGTTTTGACTCAAGGAATGGCTAATTAAGTTAGTTAGTGCATGCATCATTTTTCACCTTTTTAAGCCTACTCTAGGGTGGTTCCTTAACCAGACCTGTAGGCATTTCACAACTAGATTGTACGATTGCGGTATGACTAAACATAGACTCTTGTTAGTAGACGGCTCTAGCTACCTATATCGCGCCTTTCATGCCATGCCAGACCTCAGAAATGGGGCTGGAGAGCCAACGGGGGCAATTTATGGCGTGGTCAATATGATGCGCAGGGCTCGTTCAGAGCTAAAAGCAGACCATATTGCCTGCATTTTTGACGCTAAAGGCAAGACTTTCCGTGATGAAATGTATCCTGAATACAAGGCTCATCGTTCCCCAATGCCTGAAGATTTGGTTAAACAGATCGAGCCTATTCATGCCCTGGTAAAGGCATTGGGTTGGCCTGTATTAATGGTTTCTGGGGTCGAGGCGGATGATGTCATCGGAACTTTGGCCTGCCAAGCCACTCAAGCTGGGTGGGAAACGATCATTTCCACTGGCGATAAAGATTTGGCGCAACTCGTCAATCCATCGGTCACGCTGATTAATACCATGACAAATGAGAAGTTGGATATTGACGGAGTTATCGAGAAGTTTGGCGTTCCCCCTGATCGAATCGTTGATTATTTATCTATCATTGGTGATACGGTAGATAACGTGCCAGGCGTTCCAAAAGCTGGACCCAAAACGGCAAACAAATGGTTGGCAGAGTTTGGTGATCTTGATAACTTGATGGCGAATGCCGATCAAATTAAAGGTGTCGTTGGTGAAAACTTGCGCGCTTCTTTGGATTGGCTTCAGCAAGCACGTCAACTGATCACTGTTAAAACGGATTGTGATTTATCACCGCACTTGCCAGGTTTAGATGATTTACACGCGAAGCCTGAAGATGCACCATTGCTACGTGAATTATTTGAGCGCTATGCTTTTAAGACTTGGTTGCGTGATGTGGAAAAACAGCTAATAAGCCCAGAGAGCATTGGTGCTGAGGCGGCTGTTGTATTTGACTTAGTGGGTTCTCCTGTTGCTACTGCAAGCACTAAAAGTGATGGAGGGGTTTCTCAAAAGGCGGTGATTGCAACTTCCCCAACAAGAGATTTATCGCAAGATACCCGAGATAAACAAGAAGCAATTGAACGTCACTACGAGTGCGTGGTTGATGAAACTAGTCTAGAAAAGTGGATGCAAAAGATTGCGGATTCCGCGCTGACAGCAGTTGATACCGAGACAACCAGTCTAGATGCTTTAGCTGCAGAGTTGGTCGGTATTTCTCTTTCGGTCAAACCAGGCGAAGCTTGTTACATTCCACTCGGACATCGCAATGGTGAAATACAGTTGAATCGTAATGCAGTACTTGCCCGGATGAAATCTTGGCTGGAAAGTGCAAAGCACTTAAAAGTGGGTCAAAATTTAAAGTACGACGCTCACATCTTCGCAAACTACGGTATAACTTTAGGCGGCATTGCATTTGATACTTTGCTTGAATCGTATGTGCTTGAGTCACACCTGCCACACAATATGGATAGTTTGGCTGAGCGTCATTTAGGCATGAAGACCATTCGATATGAGGAGGTCTGCGGCAAAGGCGTTCACCAGATTAGTTTTGATCAGGTAGATCTTAAAATTGCCACCGACTATGCGGCAGAAGATGCTGACATTACCTTGCGCCTTCACTTCGAATTATGGCCTCAGATTCAAGAAAACCCTGGCCTTCGGTATGTCTATGAAAAGATTGAAATGCCTGCCATGCGTGTGCTCGGTATCATGGAGCGCAATGGTATTCGAATTGATTCAGATCTCTTGGGTAGACAGGGCCAGCAAGTTGGTAAACGTCTCTTGGAGTTAGAAGGAGAAATCCATAAGTTGGCTGGTCAGCCATTTAATATCCAGTCTCCCAAGCAAATTGCTGAAATCTTATTTGGCCAACTCGAGTTGCCAGTAATTAAAAAGACGCCTTCAGGTGCCCCATCTACGGATGAAGAAGTGCTCCAGAAGTTGGCTGAGGATTACCCATTGCCAGCTCGAATTTTGGATTACCGTAGTTTGGCAAAGCTAATGTCAACCTATATTGAAAAACTCCCTAGGATGGCTGATCCAAAGACAGGGCGTATCCATACTAATTTTTCTCAAGCAACTGCAGTGACTGGCCGATTGGCTTCTAGTGATCCTAATTTGCAAAACATTCCCGTTCGTACAGAGGAAGGACGTCGCATTCGAGAAGCGTTTGTTCCAGCCAATGGATGTAAGTTGCTTTCAGCTGATTACTCTCAAATTGAATTGCGCATCATGGCGCATATAGCCGAGGATGAAAATTTATTAACTGCTTTTAGAGATGGTAAAGATGTGCACCAGGCAACTGCTGCTGAGATCTTTGGTATTCCACTTGATAGTGTCAATTCAGAGCAACGTCGTTATGCCAAGGTGATTAATTTTGGCCTTATCTACGGCATGAGTGCTTTTGGACTGGCAGGCAATCTAGGAATAGAGCGATCTGCCGCACAAAACTATATCGCTAAATATTTCGATCGCTATCCTGGAGTTGCGCAATATATGGAGCGTACTCGCTTAGGGGCTAGAGAGAATGGATATGTGGAGACAGTATTTGGTAGACGTCTTTGGTTGCCAGAAATCAAAGGTTCCAATGGACCACGTCGCCAGGGCGCTGAGCGAGCGGCTATAAATGCGCCGATGCAAGGTACTGCCGCAGATTTAATTAAGCTAGCTATGATCGCAGTTGAAGATTGGCTTGAAAAGGAGCAGCTGAAAACAAAGATGCTGCTTCAGGTGCACGATGAATTGGTATTTGATGTACCTTTAGATGAGATTGAACTCATGCAAGCTAAGCTACCTGATTTGATGTGCCATGTTGCCCAACTGAAGGTGCCTTTAGTGGTTAGCATTGGGATTGGCGATAATTGGGAAGAGGCGCATTAAGTAAGGAAGTTTAGGGATAAAAATGACTAAAAAAATATCAAATGACAGAAGAGGCTTTATCAAGACATCAGCGATAGGTGTTACCGCGATGGGTGTAGGTTTTGTAACTGCTTCTGAGCCAGTATTGGCCGCAGCAATTGAGACAGATTTTGTGGGGCTTGTCGCCGGCGAACAAACGATTAAGGTTGGAAGTTTTCAGCTTCCAGCTTATGTATCTCGTCCAGCAAAAACAAAGGGTTCTTTGCCGATCGTGATTGTAGTCAGTGAAATATTTGGCGTGCATGAATATATTGCTGACGTCACTAGGCGATTTGCAAAACTTGGTTACCTCGCTATAGCTCCAGAGTTTTTTACACGTGCAGGAGACCCAAACTCCTATGGTACTACTGCTGAAATATTGACTAATATTGTTGCCAAGACACCTGATGCTCAAGTTCTAAATGATCTACAAGCCGCTTTGGTGTGGGCAGGTAATAACGGCGGTGATCTGAAAAGAGTGGGTGTGACTGGGTTTTGCTGGGGCGGCCGAATAACTTGGCTTGCAGCAACTTTGCCTCAAGTGCGTGCTGGTGTGGCATGGTATGGTCGCTTAATTGGAGAAAAAACCGAGGGTAGTCCACGTCACCCAGTTGATATTGCTGCCGACTTAAAGGCCCCCGTGCTTGGTTTATACGGCGGCGCTGATGCTGGTATTTCTTTAGAAAGTATTGATCAAATGCGTGCCGCTTTAGCACTAGCAGCCCCAAAGAATCCTGTGGCTAAAGCTTGTCAATTTGAAGTTTATCCCGATAGTCCGCATGCTTTTCATGCCGACTATCGGGCCACCTATCGTGAGGGACCAGCGAAAGACGGTTGGGAAAAATGTGTTGCTTGGTTTAAAAAGATGGGAGTTTCTTAGTACTCATGTCGGTTTTACAAAGCATCCTCTTAGTCACTGCGCTAGCGGGTACCGCTAGCGTATTGGTAGCAGCGAGTTGCTCATTGGCTATGCTTTCTAAGATGGTCAACAATATGGTGAGCTTGTCAGTAGGAATTTTGCTGGCCACTGCGTTGCTGCACTCTCTACCCGAGGCCTTTAGCATGAAGGGCACAAGCCCTCAACTCTTATTTACCACTTTGCTTGCAGGGTTGCTCGGGTTTTTCTTGTTGGAGAAAATTTCTTTATTACGTCATGATCATCATCATGAAGGCGATGGTCATCACCACCATCATGGGCATGACGCTGAGAATGCAGGTCGAAGTGGCTGGATGATTTTGGTAGGAGATGGAATACACAACTTTGTGGACGGTATTTTAATTGCTGCTGCATTTATGGCCGACTATCAAGTGGGTTTTTTTACTGCAATTGCCATTATTGCTCATGAGATTCCGCAGGAGATAGGCGATTTCATCATATTACTTAATGCTGGTTTTTCTCGCACTCGTGCTTTGTTTTATAACTTTATTTGCGGCTTATCAGCAGTCGTTGGTGGCGTGTTGGCTTACTTCTTCTTGGAGCGCGCACATGCTGTGATGCCTTACTTGCTCGTGATTGCATCTAGCAGTTTTATCTATATCGCGGTGAGTGATCTCATTCCGCAAATGCACCGCCGCCCACATTGGGCTGAATCATTACGGCAAACAGTATTGATTGCGTGCGGCGTAGGAGTTGTCGTGCTACTGTCTTTTTTGCGCTAGAGTTCGATAGGGCGTTCTGAATCAGCACACCATTCACTCCAGCTACCAGCATACAAACGTGAGCCTTTAAGCCCGGCAACTTCCATCGCTAGTAGATTATGGCAAGCGGTCACCCCAGAGCCACATTGATGAATTACTTCTGATGGTTTAATGGGTCCAAGAAATTCCACAAACTCTTGGAATAAATGCTCTGGTGTTTTGAACGCAGTTGCTGAAAGATTATCTTTAAAAAAGCGATTTAGTGCGCCTGGTATATGGCCTCCAACAGGATCTAGCGTTTCATTTTCGCCATGAAATCGGTCGTTTGCCCGTGCATCGATAACTGTGTACTTCTTGGTCTGCAAATTACCAGCAACTTCATTAACCAACACCAATCCCGCGTAAGGCATCACTCCAATCGCTTCAGCGCAAGGAGTTGGGTTGCGAGGAATGTTTCCCATGGGGCCGTTCCAAGAATCGAGGCCACCATCAAGAACGCGTACATTGGCATGCCCTGTCGCTTTGAGCATCCACCACAAGCGGCTGGCATAGACAGAACCTTGCTTATCATATGCAACAACAAGCGAATTTGGGCTCATGCCCAAACGGGCTTTGGTTTGTGCCCAAGCTTCAGGTGTGGGCAATGGGTGTCTTCCGTTGACGCCAGTTTTGGTGCCAGACAAATCTTGATCAAGGTCTACATAGATAGCGCCAGGTATATGGCTTTCTTCGTAAGACATTCGACCGGCTTGCGGATTAGCCAGATCAAAGCGGCAGTCACACAGCAACACATTCTCACCGCTATTGATGATTTCTTCTAACTGGTTTGCGGAAATTAGAGGAGTCATAAGTGCTTCCTATATTGTGGGATATATGGCGAGATTATTTGATGCAAGTCCTATTGCTGAATTATGCGCCTTGAAAGTTCATGACGCGGCGATACCATTCATGAAAATGCTGCATGCCATCTTCCATTGGGCTTTGGTAAGGACCAACTTCGTTAATGCCGCGCGCAAATAGCGCTGCTCTGCCTTGATCCATGCGCTCACCAATTTCGTCATCTTCAATACAAGTTTCCATGTAGGCTGCTCGCTCTGCTTGAACAAACTCACGCTCGAAAAGAGCAATTTCTTCTGGGTAATAAAACTCAACAATGTTGCGTGTTTTGTTGATGCCCATTGGATGTAAGGTAGATACACACAGAACGCCTGGGTACCACTCGACCATGACATTTGGGTAATAGGTAAGCCAGATAGCACCATGGCTTGGAGTTTTTCCTTCGTATTGGCGCAAGACTGCTTCATGCCAGTTGCGGTATACCGGTGAGCCTGGAGTTTGTAAATCTTTATGGATGCCAACAGTTTGTACGCTGTGCCAATCACCGAATTCCCAGTGCAGATCTTCGCAAGAAACAAACTTACCTAATCCTGGATGAAATGGGACAACATGGTAATCCTCGAGATAAACCTCGATAAAGGTTTTCCAGTTGTAGTTGCAATCATGCACTTCGACATGATCAAGTACGTAACCATCAAATTTGAGGTCATCAGCTACGCCAAGATTTGCAAGGTCATTGCGAACATCGCGCGGACCTTCGAACAATAACCCTTGCCAATTTTGCAAAGGAGATTTGCCTAGGTTGAGGCATGGCTTATCTTCAAAGTGAGGCGCACCTACTAAATTGCCGCAGAGATCATAAGTCCAGCGATGCAGTGGGCAAACAATATTGTCTGCTTTGCCGCGACCATTAAGCATGAGTGCTTGGCGATGACGACAAACATTCGATAGAAGTTCGACCCCGGAATCATTGCGAACTAGAATGCGACCTTCATTTTCAGCGCGCAAAGTTTGGTAGGAGCCAATTTCTGGCACCATAAGTTCGTGGCCAACATAACCAGGACCTTGCTTAAAAAGCAATTCAATTTCCCGCTGATACAAGTCAGCGTCAAAATATGCCGAAACCGGCAGTTGCAGATTGGACGGCGCAAGATTCTGCGCGGTAGCCAGATTAGTCATTCTCCCCACCCCCGAAAACGTCAGCCGAAGCTAAGCGGAATAACCAATCCAACCATCGACGGATCGATATTGGAAAGGAAGGGATGGATTATACCCATTTGGAGGCTTCTCGCTTTAATATGTAGGGCTATCCGCACGAGAAATATGAAGGAAACCCGCT
>CANBYN010000016.1 GCA_947373615.1 Burkholderiaceae bacterium
GTTTATTGAACAAGCTTATCTACCACCCAATTAATTCTAAAGGAAGCACTTTCAAATTCAGACAAAAGCTAATAAGGAACAACTTTCAAGGAACACCAAACAAAACCCCCACCATTTCTGATGATGGTCACCTTTTCTAGCTCCGCTAGTAGCATCAAATTAACAATAATAGTTAATATATTGTTAAGGCTATTGCACTCGTGTAAATTTTTGAACTCGCTTAGCATTATCAACTTCAGAGGTAAAAATATTTCCATAAGAATCGATGGCAATGTTATGAATCCAATGGAAGTCGCCAGCCATTCGCCCCGACCTTCCAAATGATCCAACTTTTTCCCCCGTTTCTCTCAGAATAATTTTTACCTCATTATTTGTGCCATCTGCCACAAACAGATATTTTTGCTTTTGATCTGGAGACGGCACAAGATCCCACACCGAGCCTGAAGAACCATTTGAAGAACCTCGCGTTTGCGGATCCAAGACAATTTGCTTAATAAATTGACCATCCTTAGAAAATACCTGAATGCGATTACTCGATCTATCACAAACATAGACTTTCCCGTCATTCATCACCCTGACGCAATGCACAGGATTTCCAAATTGCTCCGCATGAGGGTCATAGCTTGGGTAAGAGCCATCTACAGGATTTTTACCATATGCGCCCCAATGCCGTTTGTATTGCCCCGTATCTGCGTCAAAGACAATTACCCTTCTATTTTGATAACCGTCAGCCACATAAATTTCATTAGCAGCAACATCAATGGTCATATGCGCCGGCCTTCCTAAGTTTTTAGTGTCATTACTATTTTGTTCAATGCCTGGAGTCCCTATCTGCATCAAAAATTTGCCATTATTGGTAAATTTCAAAAGCATTCGATCTTCCTTATCATTTCCCGCAATCCAAACATTTCCCTTCGGGTCAACATAGATACCATGCTCATTTTTTGGCCAATCGTAACCCTCGCCCGATCCTCCCCATCCTTGCAAGACGTTCCCTTTTTCATCAAATTCAATTACTGCCGGAGCTGGCTTACAACAACGTGAATTTGGGGGTGTAAATGTTGCTGCGAGCTCATCTGGCGTCAGTGTTCGCGGACGCTGAATAATCCAAATATGATTTTTTGAATCAACTGCAATTCCGGAAACTTGCCCAAGTATCCAATTGTTAGGCAAAGTCTTTGGCCAATAAGGATCTACAGCAAACTTTGGAATGCCTAAGTTATTAGTTTTAATCGCATTTTGGGCTTGAGCAAACATTGAAGTAGAAAAAAGGGCTAATAAAAAAACGCTGAGCGCAACAGTTATTTTTACGGGAAATTGCTTCATGATTTCTCCTGTACTTTATTTTAGTTTTTAAAAGCTACCCACCATCTTAACCCTTACCCAAGGTAATTCCACATAAGAAAACCTCAGCATTTCCATTCATGATGCTGATATTTATTGATTACTGAAAAAGCTCTTGGTTTCCAATATGATTAGCCATATGAACAACATTCTATCGATTTCTCATCTATATAAGACCTATCAATCTGGCTTCCAAGCGCTAAAAGATGTTAATTTAGAGATAGCCAAAGGTGAGATCTTTGCACTGCTTGGACAAAATGGCGCTGGAAAAACAACTCTGATCAGCATCATTTGTGGAATTGTGAGCCCAAGCAGTGGTCTGGTTTTAGTTGGCGGTAAAAATATCATTGGCGATTACCGCGAGGCGAGAGAATTAATTGGCCTTGTTCCACAAGAGCTTTCTACCGACTCATTTGAAACTGTTTGGAATACAGTTACCTTTAGTCGAGGTCTTTACGGAAAAGCTCCCAATCCTGATCTCATTGAGAAAATTCTAAAGGATCTGTCTTTATGGGACAAACGCGATAACAAAATTATGATGCTATCTGGCGGCATGAAACGCAGGGTCATGATAGCTAAAGCCCTCTCTCACGAACCCAGAATACTATTTCTAGATGAGCCTACTGCAGGAGTTGATGTCAGCCTCAGAAAGGATATGTGGAATCTAGTCAAAATTCTCAAAAATAATGGCACAACCGTAATTCTCACAACCCACTACATTGAAGAGGCTGAGGAAATGGCAGACCGTATTGGAATCATTCGTAGCGGTGAGCTAATTATGGTAGATGATAAATTGGCTTTAATGAACAAATTGGGTAAAAAAGAATTAATCCTTCAGCTACAAAGCCCACTCGAGAGTCTTCCAGATGTACTCAACTTACCGGGGCTAAGCCTTTCAGATGATAAATACGAGCTTACTTATTGCTTTGATTCTAAAGATGAGGACATCAACATCGCACAACTATTACAAAAGATATCCAGCATAGGAATTGTCTTTAAGGACCTGCATACAAAACAGAGTTCATTAGAAGAAATTTTTGTTAATCTTGTTAATTCAGAGGCAAATATCCATGAAGTTTAACTATCATGGTGTACGAGCCATTTATAAATTTGAAATGGCTAGAACTCGGCGCACCTTAATGCAAAGCATTATTGCTCCCGTGATCTCAACTTCTTTGTATTTTATTGTTTTTGGCTCAGCGATTGGATCTCGAATTACGCAGATGGAGGGCATTTCTTATGGCGCATTTATCGTGCCCGGGCTCATTATGCTTTCACTCCTGACGCAAAGTATTTCTAATGCTTCTTTTGGAATCTACTTTCCTAAATTTAGCGGGACTATATATGAAATACTCTCTGCACCCATATCTCCATTAGAGATCGTGATGGGCTATGTTGGCGCTGCCGCAAGTAAATCAATTATTCTAGGGCTCATTATTCTTTTAACTGCTGCTTTTTTTGTTCCCATTCAAATAGGTCACCCTTTATGGATGCTTTTTTATCTGGTGATCACCTCAATCACATTTAGCATGATCGGTTTCATTATTGGCGTGTGGGCAGACGGCTTTGAAAAACTGCAGGTAGTGCCTTTGCTCATCATTACACCATTAACTTTCTTGGGTGGTAGCTTTTATTCAATCTCTGTTTTACCCCCTTTTTGGCAAAAAGTCGCATTACTAAACCCAGTTGTATATTTGATTAGTGGTTTCCGCTGGAGCTTTTATGGGATAGAAGATGTCGCGCTTTGGATAAGCCTAGCGATGACAATGTCTTTTTTAGTAATTTCGATTGCTGTAGTATTTTGGATATTTAAAACGGGTTACCGTCTTAAAAAGTAATTCAATAACTCCTCATGATTTCTAATGGAGGTTTTCTATGTTGGCTCGCTATGAGGTAGTTGTTGCAAGATTTACATTCAAACATTCAAGCTCCATAGTCAAAACTTTCTTCAATCTCATTTAGAAATCTCTTGGTCATTCAGCAGTTGCACCAGACTGCTTCACCAGAAGTTCCCAATAAGGGATCTCTTTCCTAATGAAGGCAGCAAATTGCTCGGGAGTTTGCTCGCCATTTAAGGATCCCATCTTAGATAGGCTCTCTGCAACATCGCTCGATGCTAAAGTTTTGTTGATCTCTTTATTTAACCAGTTGACTAGGGCTGTTGGTGTTTTGGCTGGAACAAAAATTCCATACCAATTCTCCACTACGAATTTAGGGTAGCCAAGTTCTTTCATAGTGGGTACGTCTGGCAAATTTTTAGCTCTTACCGATCCGGTAGTGGCTAAAGCCCTTACCTTGCCGCTATTAAGATGGGGAACCATTGCACCAGTTGACTCAAAAGCCATGGGCACCTGTCCTGCTAGTACGTCTGCAATTGCTGGGCCAGATCCCCTATATGGAATGTGAGTCATATCCAGCTTTTGCTCCAGCTTGAGTAGTTCGCCAAGCAGATGGTGAGTACTTCCGCTGCCAGGAGAAGCAAAACTGTATTTACCTGGCTCTTTCTTAATCAAAGCAATTAACTCTGCCACAGAGTTTGCAGCAACCGATGAATTAACGTAGAGCACCATTGGCACCGCAGCCACTTCGGCAACAGGCCTCAGACTAGTAATAGGGTCATTACGAAGTTTGTACAAATTCCGATTAATAACGATACCCGTGCTATTCCCAAGCAACAAGGTGCAACCATCCCCAGTTGCACTACTCACAAATTCAGTACCAATATTTCCACTAGCACCTGTTTTATTTTCAACGATCACGCTGACATTTAATTGCTTAGATAACCCAGGAACCAGCATCCTTGCTAAAACATCACTTGCTCCACCTGGAGGATAAGGAGAAATAATTTTGATTACAGGGCATGGGTACTGGGAGTACGCCAATTGTGCGCTCAATCCAAAACAGATCAAGAAATTAATTTTCAAAATCATTCTCAGGATATAAATTGATTTCATATCAGCGCCTAACTTTTTAACATCTGCTCGTAGTTAAATTGCTTATCCACATCAATAATTGATTGCCCCGCCCTGAGTGCCTCAACCATTGCCAGCTCTTTGGCAGCAATATTCTCTGCTGCTTCTAATACCTCTTTAATCTTTGCAGCGGGAATTGCTACCACTCCGTTCACGTCAGCAACAATTACATCACCAGGCAATACGGGAATGTTGCCAATCCTAATGGGGATATTCCAAGCCTCTTGAACAATGCGGCCTCGAGCGGTAATGGGAACTGTGCCTCTTGCATGGACTGGGAAGCCGAATTCTTCGCAAGTATCTACATCACGAACTGCGCCATCGACAACTACCCCCGAGATCATTTTTTGCAAAGCACCCATTGAAAGAATCTCACCCCAACAGTTATTGTTCATATCTCCACGGTTATCAATAACAATCACATCCCCAGGAGATGCAGAAAAAATGGCATCTACCCCAAGATGGGCTTTGCTCTGTGCAGCCCCTGCAGCAATCATGCGAATCGTAATCGCCCTGCCAATCACTTTGGTCTGACCCCATTGAGGAACAATACCAATCACAGCAGCCATAATTCTCAACTTATCGAGCGCATCACTTAAGTTTGAGGTAGCTAATTTCTCCAATCGCCCTCTGTATAAACGATCAAATTCTTCGAAAGTTATCATATGCCCTATTTACTTTGGAATTCTGTTGTTAATTCTGGAAAATACCTTGCGCGCATTCCCTTCAAAAATCATAGCCTTCTCTTGATCGCTCAATCTATTAACAGCGTTCAGATAGCGGCGTGTATCGTCAAAATAAAATCCAGTATTAGGATCGATATCTTTCACGGCCCCAAACGTTTCTGATGCGAATAGAATATTTTTTGACGGAATGACTTCAGTTAGAAGGTTAATCCCTGGTTGGTGATATACGCAGGTATCGAAATAAATATTGTTGAGCAGCTTCTGGTTAATGTCTGGGATATCCATGTCCTTTGCAAGCCCTCTGAATCGACCCCAGTGATATGGAACCGCGCCACCACCATGCGGAATTAAAAATCGCAATGCTGGAAACTGCACAAACAACTCAGAAGTCAGGCATTGCATGAATGCAGTTGTGTCTGCATTTAAATAATGGGCGCCGGTAGTATGAAAACAATCATTGCAGCTCGTGCTCACATGAATCATGGCTGGCACATCCAATGCAATCATCTCTTCATAGATTGGATGCCAATAGGAATGACTTAGAGGAGGATCGCGCCAATGTCCCCCAGAGGGATCAGGATTAAGGTTGATGCCCACAAACCCATACTCATTTATGCATTTACGCATCTCAGGCAAACAAGTACTGATATCTACACCAGGCGACTGAGGTAGCATAGCTGCGCCAACAAAGTGTTTTGGGAATAACTGTGTCACTCGATAGCAAAGCTCATTACAAAGGGCTGACCACGTTGCTGAAGTATTGAAGTCACCAATATGGTGAGTCATAAAACTGGCTTGTGGGGAGAAGATGGTGACATCAATGCCTCGCTCTTTCATCCTGGCCAGTTGATTTTCTTCGATAGACTCACGAATCTCATCATCACTGATTTTTAAATCAGATACTTTCGGCCCTAATTCGGGAGTATTTAAGTTGGCGATTTGGACATCGCGCCAAGCCTTCAATGCTTTTGGCGCAGTGGTGTAGTGGCCATGGCAATCAATAATCATTTTAGAATGCCCCACATTAATCAGGCTGGATATTAGCGTCGTGAACTAATTTGTCATAGCGCTTGTATTCCGATTTAATTAAATCCGCAAATTGCTGTCTCGTACCTGGAGTTACCTCCCCTCCAACAGCATTTAGGCGTTCTTGCATCGATTTCGTCGCCAATGATTTCTCAACGGCATTGTGCAAACTATCCAGAATGGTTGTTGGCGTTTTTGCAGGGGCAATCAAACCATACCAAACTGAAGCCTCGAACTTAGGAAAGCCACTCTCTGCAATAGTTGGTACATCAGGGAAAAGTGGGGAGCGTTTAGAGCTCATCACAGCAATGATTCTTAAGTTGCCGCTTTTTACTTGAGGCGCCACCTCAAGCATGTTCATTGCTACAAGATCTAATTGACCCCCAATAAGATCAGTGATTGCGGGGGAACCACCTTTATAAGGAATATGCTTTAAAGAAATTCCAGAAGCTTGCTCGAAGAATTTCACAGCCATATGCGGAGTAGCTCCATTACCAGGGGAGCCATAAGTAATTTGATCTGGATGCGCCTTTGCAGCAGTAATGAGATCTTTTAAGGTTTTATATTTACTATTCGGCGTTGTAGCAAGCACCACTGGCACGCGGCCAACTAATGCAATTGGAGCTAATTCAGTTTCAGCGTTATAAGGCTGAGGCTTATACAAGGCCATATTTGCGGCTAGCGCATTCGCCGCCAGCATCAATGTGTAACCATCAGGTGGGCTATCAATAGTTTGCTTCGTGGCTATATTGGTTCCAGCCCCTGGTTTGTTCTCGACAACAATGGGTTGACCAAGAAAATCAGACATACTCTGCCCTAGCGTTCTTGCAACTAGATCTACTGCACCTCCAGGTGCATAACCCACATACACCTTGATCGGTTTTGATGGGAAATTTTGAGCAAAAGCGCCAGAACCCATCAAAATCATTACCATGGTTAGAAAATATTTACTAATTAGATTCATTATTATCTCCAGAAGATTGCATTTCTATAACTATACTTTGTGCATATATTCATCTGATCAATTTACAACTATGCCTCGCGTACCGGAGCGTTGGATGATTTCTGTTAGCTTTCCAGATCTAATCATTTGATCAACAAATTGATTTAATTGACTCACTCTAGCCCCTTGACCCAATGGCACCCCAAGTGCAATATTTTCATAGCCAATAACCTCAGGCAAGACTTTTGACCCATCTATACTTTCAGACATCTCAAAGAGAATGGCCTTATTCGTTGAAAATCCATCAAGCGCTCCGGCCTTTAAAAGCTCAATCGCCTCTTTAGTCGATTTAGTTTCAACCAAAGTCGCTTGAGAAATCAATTCTGGAAGTTCTTTTTGTGAATTACTACCTACGCTGTAACCAATTTTGACTCCGCTCTGGTTCACTTCTGATGCAGCGCTTATCTTGCTGTGAGGGCCGATTAAATAGCCTTTTTCGATTTTGATAACTATTTTAGAAAAGTGAATGAACTTCGCCCTATCTGGACTTGCATTTGTAAAGACTAAATCTACGTCGCTGTTTTTTACAGCATCAAGTACCTCTGCATTTTTAGGAAATATGATCGGAGAATACTCAAGCTTTCTCTCTAGTGCAAAATTTTTACCAAGCTCGTAACCTATTCCTCGGGGTGCGCCATCAACATAAACTACCGAAGTTGGGCTGCCAACATAAAGACCCATCCTCAAATATCGCTGGGCGCCTACTGAATTCAGTTCAGCACCTAAGCAAGCGGTCATAACCAAGGAAAAAATAATTCCTAAAACAAGCCCTCTTACACGGATATTTTTCATAGCTCTTCCACTAAGAGTTGCTATCTTTCTAAGCTCATTTCCAAAGTTATAACCTATTAATAACACTACGTGCCTTTTAAGATAGCTACTCTTTTGGAGCGCCTGACATCTTCACAATGCCTTCATAACGCTTAATTTCTGATTGAGAGAACTTCGTAAATTCTGCAACAGAACCACCATCAATTACTGCACCAATAGACTGAAGGTGTGCCCTAACTTCTGGATCCTTTAGAACTTTATTGAAAGCAACATTCAGTTTTTCAGTTACATCTTTTGGAGCTCCAGCTGGCAACATGACGCCATACCAAGCATTAGCGACCATTGGCACGCCAACTTCTTTCATTGTTGGAACATTTGGTAACTCAGGTATTCGCTTGTCAGAAGCAACACCTAGCGCCTTTAGCTTGCCACCTTTGATATTGGCCATCGAGCCTGTATCAAGCATCATGTCGATATGACCAGCCATAAGATCTACTGCGGCAGGGCCGCTTCCTTTATATGGAACATGGCGAATATCTAAACCAGTGACCGTTTTAAATTGAGCGCCAGCCAAATGCTGTGAGGCGCCGATACCAGCCGATCCATAAGTAAATTTGCCTGGATTTTGCTTTGCATCAGCAATTAAATCCTTCATGCTATTCCACGGCGATGAGGCAGGCACAACCATGATATTTGGAATTGTGCATACCAATACCACCGGGGTGAAATCTTTTGCAGCACTAAATCCTTGATTAGCAAATAAGTGAGGGCCTGCAGCATTGGTAGAACTTGTTGCCATCAAAATTGAATAACCATCAGGCTTTTCCTGTACAAAGGTTTGGGTTCCGATGTTTCCACCAGCACCACCTTTATTCTCAACGAATACAGAAACCCCCAACTCTTTAGTTAGAGGCTGAACCAAGATACGCGCAACTTGATCCGTTGCACCGCCCGGGGGCCATGGCACCAAGAACTTAATCGATTTGTCGGGGTATGCGGCATTTACGTTTAGCGCTGTAATACTTATCAATGCAGCTATAAGAGATTTGAATTTCATAGTACTCCCTTTTGTTTCAGCGTAGCATCAACCCAAGCATCGTCGTATTTACCATCCAAGATAGATTGAATCGTTTTACGCTCAGTTATTTCTTTTTCTTTCCCCAGCTTGGCGCCTTGAAGAGCATCATTGGGCGATAGCGCGATGATTCCATCACAGTCCCCCAAAATCACATCACCAGGATTGACCACCATCCCTCCAATGGTTATTGGGACATTGATGGAACCTGGCCCATCTTTATAGGGTCCGCGCATATTGACACCGCGCGCCCAACAAGGAAAATGATGCTTTTCAAACGCATCAACATCGCGAATTGCGCCATCAAATACACAACCTATTGCGCCCTTAGACTTGGCTACCGTCATCATGATCTCACCGAAAAGTGCACGAGAAACATCACCGCCGCCATCAACAACCAACACATCGCCTGGTTGCAAGATTTGTAGCGCTTTATGTATTAAGAGATTGTCACCAGAACGAACATTTACAGTGACCGCATTTCCACACACTGAGACAGAAGATTTGTTGACTGGCAATATTCCAACAGCTCCGATTGTTCTGCCAAGCACATCACTCACTACAGAAGTTGCCAAACCTGTTAAGGCGGCAATCCCTTCTTTAAACGCTTCTTTACGAGGGTGGATATCTATTCCATTGGGGCTCATTACATCTCCTAATTTTGGTTTGTTGCAAGTTTGATGTAAAGTTTTACTTATATCAATGTCAATATATAGCATATAAGTTCAATTTTTATGAACATAAAGCAACTAAAGTACTTCTGCGAGGTGGTGGATGCTGGGGGAGTAAATGCCGCCTCTGTGAACCTATTTGTAGCACCTACCGCCATTAGCATGCAAATTAGTCAGCTAGAGGGCGAATTAAGCGGCAAACTTTTTGATAGATCTACACGCCCAATGGAACTCACTCCACTTGGTACGTTTTTTTACCCAAAAGCAAAAGAACTAATTAATAACGCTAACGCCCTTTACAGAGAAGCTAAAGATATTGCGGGCGGACAACATGGATGGCTCAGCATTGGGTTTATTCGCTCTACTTTATTTTCTATTCTTCCAGAAGCCATCCGAATTTTTAAAGATGGGCATCCACAAGTAAAAATAGAGTTAGTAGAAGCGCTCTCAGAACATCAACCCGAATTATTAAGAAAAGGGTTGATTCATATTGGCATTTCGCGATTTATAAATAAAACTCCATCAATTGCTGATGTAAGGTATGAAACTTTATTTGTCGACCCCTTAATTGTTGCCCTACCAATCAATCACCCTTTATCAAAAAGCAAAGGTGTATCAACTTCTATTTTTTTAGATACACCTTTTATAGCCTTTCCAAAAGATCCTCAGAGTACATTCGCAAAAACTTCAGTGCAGCTACTGATGGAGCAAGACGTATTACCCAATGTCCTTTACGAGGCCACTGAAATCAATACAGCTCTAGGGCTTGTAGCAGCTGGGCTTGGAGCAACCCTAGTTGGCCAATCTGTGGCGCAGCATAATAGACCTGATATAAAGTTTTTACCCTTAACTGATGTCAAGCTAGACACCGCAATACTGTCAGTTACCAAAGATAATGAAATGAACCCTCTGGTAGATGACTTTTTAACCATCCTTCGCTCAATTGAGATTTCCCCCGCACGATGAAAGAAATAAATCGAGATCAACTGCTCGAAATCGCAGCCTCCGAAAGAGCCGCTAAAAGTTGCACAGAATGCTCCTCGCTTTCTTGCGTAGGATGGGAATCGGTACCCAGCTCTTTTGAGCTTAATAAATTGCAGCCTTTAGGCACCCTTAGAATTGAAGGTGCAGAAGAATGCTGGGATGAATATCATCCAAATGGCACCAATATTTGGTCTGAGGATGCTCCAATTTCTATCAAACATCATCCATACAATCGATCGGATATATGTGAATGCATTGGTTGTAAGAAAAAATTTCTGCGATACACAGAGTATGGCGGCTACTATGTGGACGAACGTATTAGAGAATTAGATCCCAAACTTATTGCTTAGGTTGATATTGCAATTTAATTCTCATTTCCAAGCCCCCTTCACCACAATCTACAAGTAGTTCATTGCTTCACTAGAAGACATTATGTTTATTGCGATTGAAGCGGAAGTATTATGGAAATTGCTTACATACTTAGTGGCTAAAATAGAAAAACGACCTAAGAATTTATTCCTAAGTCATTGATTTCATTGTTATTCCCACTAGGACTTGGACCTGGGACCTGGGACCTGGGACCTGGGACCAAAGGATTATGAGGGCAGACATCCAAAGAAACCCATAAAGATTTCAAGAGTTTACGTCGCCTATTTATCAGTGTGCGAGCTTTTGCGTGACTAATCTAACGAAACAACAAGAAACAATAGCTCACTCTTTGGTTTTCTAAATCAAAGTACTTTGGAGCAATGATCTAAACACCTCGTTTCTCCAAAGCACTTTTTGAATACTGGATGAGTGTTACTTTAAGTTACGCTAGTTTAGTAAACCCTTTTTCTCAATAA
This sequence comes from Burkholderiaceae bacterium, assembly GCA_947373615.1. GTDB lineage: Bacteria > Pseudomonadota > Gammaproteobacteria > Burkholderiales > Burkholderiaceae > Polynucleobacter. The sequence goes on from CANBYN010000016.1 coordinate 11,378, forward strand.
AATCAATAATCCCTGCTAGACCATCACCAGATTTCACGCTTCCCATAATGAAAGGTCGATCACCGCGCATCTTTTTAGCATCTGATTCCATAATAGGCAAAGATGCTCCAACATAAGGAGCAAGATCGGTCTTATTGATCACTAATAAGTCAGAGCGTGTAATTCCTGGGCCACCTTTACGAGGAATCTTCTCTCCTCCAGCAACATCGATCACATAAATCGTTAGGTCAGAAAGTTCAGGGCTAAAGGTTGCCGCTAAGTTATCGCCGCCTGATTCAATAAAAATAATATCCACATCAGGAAACTGTTTTTGCATGCGGTCTACTGCTTCCAAATTGATTGAGGCATCCTCTCTAATAGCGGTGTGCGGGCAACCGCCCGTCTCCACGCCCATAATCCTCTCAGGATCAAGCGCTCCCGCAACAGTAAGAAGGCGTTGATCTTCTTTGGTGTAAATATCATTAGTAATGACCACTAAGTCGTACTGGTCACGCATTGCTTTGCAAAGCATTTCAAGCAAAGTCGTCTTACCTGAACCAACTGGACCGCCAATGCCTACCCGTAACGGGGGATTCTTTTTAGTTCTCATCATTTGATTTCATTTACGAACGGAATAATCGGGAATATTGAGTCTCGTGTCTTGAAGATAAGATAGCCAACATCGGTGAAAAATTATCAATCATCGATAAATTAGATTTAGCTCTTTTTTCAGCTTCTTCAACCATTTTAGGGACAAGCAAGCGAATCTTTGTCAGAGCATGCTGTCCTGCTACTTGACCCAGAGGTATAGCCTTGAGTGAAGCGGCTACTTGATTTTCAATCCAAGAGAATGCATACGCAGTAAGACCATTTTTTGCTTGAATATTCAAATGAAAACAGGCATAGCTGTGCGCAACTAAGAGGGATAAGGGTTTTATTGCAGCCAATTGACTAAGACTGACATCGCCCCAACCCAGAGATTGGGCGATTTGCAATAAAGACCAGCCCATCTGTTCTGTTTCAGATCTTAGTTCTGAGGTTTCGCGACTTGCCAAGAAATACTCATTGAAATTGATGACTGAGTCGATATCCTTGCAGGCCCATGCTTCATAACTTAACAACCACAGTGGCGCCTCAGATCTGGAAAACACGCCTAGAAATACTTCTTCAATCCACGCCTCTGCAGTTGGAGCATCCTGTACCAACCCAGAATCAATGGCAGCTTCTAAACCCTGAGAATAGCTATACCCACCAATTGGAAAGGCTGGAGAAGCCAATTGCATTAACGCAGTGATTTCGTTTAGATCAATGCTCATTCGAATGATCGTGATCGCCATGATGATGGTGAGTGCAGCCAGGCCCATGAACATGTGGTTTTTCATGCTCGTCATATACCTTTTGAGCTAACGCATAGTCGCTATCAAATGTCTCGGCATGACTATGGCGATGACCACCCCCGTAGGCACCGGATTCAGGTTCAAATGGAGCGGATTCATGTTTGGCCTCTAGGCCTAATTGATGAATCATTCCCTCAAGCACTGAATCAGGTTCAATCCTTAAGAATCCCTGACCTACCTGCACAGGAATATGTCGGTTACCTAAGTGGTAAGCAGCTCTCATCAACTGATGTGCATCGCTAGAGGCAACAGTTACCACCTCTTGATCTGCTGCGGAAATTCGAATCATTGATCCATCATCCGCAACCAAAATATCGTTTGTTGATAATACGTTTCCTCTAGGCAAGAAAAAGTGAGCCTCACGACCATCAGAAAGCATTTCTGAAAAACGGCTTTTATTGCGCACCTCAAATGGCAACTTTAATTCTAAAGCTCTAGCAAAGACTGCTTTCGCCAAGCCCTGGCCTTTGGGGATAATTTTCTCAATGCGGATCGGTTCTGACATTGCTTTTCCTAGAACAAGAAATAACGTTGGGCCATCGGTAATACCATGGCAGGCTCACAGGTCAATAATTCACCATTCGCAATCACTTGATAGGTTTCAGGATCAACAGTGATATTTGGCTGCCAATCGTTATGAATCATGTCCGCTTTAATAATTGACCGGCAATTTTTTACCACTTCAACTTGTTTTTCCAAACCGTAAGCATCACGAATATTAGAATTCATTGCTGATTGCGAAATAAAGGTTAATGAGCTGTGGCGAATTCCTTGTCCAATGCCTGCAAACATATTGCGGTAATGAACAGGCTGTGGCGTTGGGATGGATGCATTAGGGTCACCCATTGCCGCTGCTGCGATAGAGCCACCCTTCAATATCAAGGAAGGTTTAACCCCAAAGAAAGCGGGCTTCCAAAATACCAAATCAGCATACTTACCCACTTCAATAGAGCCCACAACATGTGAGATGCCATGAGTAATGGCAGGATTAATGGTGTATTTTGAGATATACCGCTTAACCCGGAAATTATCATGCCGATTGGTATCACCAGGCAATAAGCCACGCTGCGCTTTCATCTTGTCAGCAGTTTGCCAAGTGCGAATAATCACTTCACCAACACGCCCCATTGCTTGAGAATCAGATGAGAGCATCGAAAACGCGCCAAGATCATGCAAAATATCTTCTGCAGCAATTGTCTCGCGACGAATACGAGACTCTGCAAACGCAATATCCTCTGCAATGGATGCATCGAGGTGATGACACACCATTAACATGTCCAAATGCTCATCTAGAGTATTCACAGTAAACGGTCGAGTGGGATTAGTTGAGGATGGCAATACATTTGACTCACCGCAAGCACGAATAATGTCGGGGGCATGACCGCCGCCAGCGCCTTCAGTATGATATGTATGAATCGTGCGACCTTTGAATGCAGCCAAGGTAGTCTCTACAAATCCAGATTCATTCAAAGTATCAGTATGGATAGCCACTTGAGTATCTGTCTCATCCGCCACGCCCAAACAGCAATCAATCGCCGCAGGCGTAGTTCCCCAATCCTCATGCAACTTCAATCCAATGGCACCCGCATCCACTTGCTCGCGTAAGCCAGCTGGCAAACTGGCATTGCCTTTACCCAATAAGCCAATATTCATGGGATAAGCGTCAATCGACTGCAACATTCTTTGAATATGCCAAGGCCCAGGTGTGCAAGTGGTTGCGAAAGTCCCCGTTGCAGGACCCGTACCACCACCAATCATGGTAGTGACTCCAGACATTAAGGCTTCTTCAATTTGTTGCGGGCAAATGAAGTGGATATGGGTATCTATTCCACCTGCAGTGACAATCATTCCTTCGCCAGCAATGATCTCTGTTCCAGGGCCAATGACCGAAGTAATACCCGGTTGAATATCCGGATTACCTGCTTTACCAATATCAGAAATACAGCCATTTTTAATGGAGATATCAGCCTTGACAATTCCCCAGTGATCGATGATCACTGCATTGG
>CANBYN010000017.1 GCA_947373615.1 Burkholderiaceae bacterium
AATATGACCGACAGACAATTGTTGGCTGCCGCTGAATATGCCAAGCGTATTAACCTATATGACCGTGTTGTAAATACTGCTGATCGAACGAAACAAGAGCATGACTTTAGTTTGCGTTATCCAACACCATATCGCGAAGAGTTATCACCTATTGCAAGACAAATTGATTTGAATCTCGCGTGGGCTTACGGTTTGATTCGTCAAGAGTCTCGCTTCATCATGAATGCCGCTTCTTCAGTGGGCGCATCTGGTTTGATGCAAGTGATGCCGAATACGGCGAAGTATGTAGCCAAAAAAATTGGGATGACTAATTACACCAATGACAAGCTAAGTGACACTAATACCAATTTGACATTGGGCAGTAATTATTTAAATATGGTATTGATTGATCTAGATGGTTCTTGGGTCTTGGCTTCTGCAGCCTACAACGATGGACCTTCGCGCTCAAAAGCATGGCGCGAAAAATTAACGGGCCCAACAGAGGGTGCTATTTTTGCGGAGACCATCCCATTTACAGAGACTCGCGTCTATGTAAAAAACGTGTTGTCCAATGCAAATTACTACTCATCTGTGATGCAGGGGCAGACGCAATCCTTAAAGCAACGCTTAGGTGTGATTACACCTAAGGCGGCAACCCAATCTGAGCTTCCTTAAACCAAATTAATCCTAATAAGGAAACTTCTATGCAATACGACATCCTTCTCATCGGCGGTAATGGATTTGTAGGGCGTGTATTAGCGGCGCAATTACAGGCTGCCGGCTATTCTGTTTTAGTGCCAACTAGCCATCTGGCTGCTGGGCGTGAGTTACGCGTTCTTCCTAGGGTGTACTTGGAGGATGCGAATATTCATGAGTTTGATGAACTGCAAAGTCTTTGTGAACGCATTAAGCCTAGCGGTGCTGTAATCAATTTAGTTGGCGTGTTGCACGATAAGCCAGCCAAACCTTATGGAGAAGTATTTAAAGCGGCTCATGTGGAGTTGCCAAAAAATATTATTACTGCAATGCAGATGCATGGCCTCAAGCGGTATTTACATATGAGCGCATTAGGCGCGGACTCTAACGGGCCTTCTATGTATCAGCGTAGCAAGGGAGATGGCGAAGCCGCTGTGAAATCGAGCAATTTAGATTGGACTATTTTTAGACCTTCAGTCATCTTTGGTGCGCAAGATCAGTTTATTAACTTATTTACTAAATTAACCAAGTTATTTCCAGTAATGCCTCTTGCTAATCATCAGGCTCAATTTCAGCCAGTTAGCGTCAACGACGTTGCAACGGCTTTCGTGAAGTCATTGACCATGCCTCAAACAATTCATCAATCCTATGATTTAGTGGGTCCTGCGGTTTACACCATGAAAGAGATTGTGGAATTTGCTGCACGTAAAGCCAAAACATCTTGCGCCATTATTCCAGTGCCTGCATTTATTGGACATCTTCAGGCATTGGCTTTTGAGTACTTGCCTATTCCTACGCTTATGTCTCGAGACAATATTGCCTCCATGCATTTGCCAAATGTTTTGCCGCCAAATGGTAAAGATGCCCTAGTCGAAGTTTTTATGATGAGTCGGCGTAGCTTAGAAGGCATGCAGTAATGAAGATCTACGCTGTCGGCGGAGCTATTCGGGACACCCTCATGGGGTTGCCGGTGCACGACATCGATTATGTTGTGGTGGGCTCGAGCGTAGAAGAGATGGTGGCCAAAGGCTTTCGTCCCGTAGGCAAAGATTTTCCAGTGTTCTTGCATCCAGAAACTCAGGCTGAATACGCATTAGCTCGCACAGAGCGCAAAACTGGCCAGGGCTATAAAGAGTTTAATTTTTATGCCGACCCTTCAGTGACTTTAGAGCAGGATTTAGAACGTCGAGACTTGACGATCAATGCAATGGCGCAAGAAGTAGGCGCAGATGGAAAACAGTTTGGCCCAATTATTGATCCCTATAACGGTGAAAAGGATTTGGCAGCTAAGGTATTTCGTCATGTATCTGATGCTTTTGCAGAAGATCCGTTGCGCCTGCTACGGATTGCACGATTTGCAGCACGCTTTCCTGAATTTAGTGTTGCCAATGAAACCATGGATGCCTTGAAAGCCATTGTACTTTCGGGTGAGTTGAATGCTTTGTCGGCTGAACGTATTTGGCAAGAGTTAGCCAGGGGTTTAGTCGCAGCCAAACCAATGCACCTATTTCAAGTCCTCTTAAATAGCAATTCTGCTAAAACAATTCTGCCTCCCAGACTCGCAAGTAATTTGGCAAAAGAAGAATTTCGCGAAGAATTAATTGGACATTTTGAATTAGCAGAAAATTCGATTGAAGAGCGTTGCGCAATTACCTTGATGGATTTACCTGCCAGTGAAATACGTTCTTGGTCTGAGTGTGTGCGCATGCCAATTGAGGTGCGTGACTTTAGTGAAATTTTTAGTAATCTTAAAGTGCTAATAAATAAAAACCATGATGGCAAATATCAAGCAGTAGAAGTTTTATCTTGGTTTAATCGTGCGGATATATGGCGCAAACCCGATCGCGGGCAAGCGATTCTTAGTCTTGCGGATAAACTGACATTGAATGTATCTCCATTGCTTCACGCAATGCGTAATGCACAAGCACTCAATTCGGCGGACATTATTGCTGGAGTTGCGGCAAGGGATCGTTCCAATGGTGAGCGCATTGGAAGCGCCTTTGAGTCCGCCAGATTAGCTGCTATATCAGTAGCTCTATAGCCTTAAAGCCTATTCCTGCCTCTTAGGCCAGGCAAGTCCTCAAGTACATGTCCTGGTAATGCTTTTTCTAAGTTTTTAGAGAAAGCAAAAGCCTTAAAGAGTTCACCCATTTCAGCTTCAGACAGTAACTTTTGAAGAGCGTTAGAAATTGGTAGAAAAGTTTCTGGGTTGCTAGGATCGCCGATCTCTAATGCAATATCCCCAATGCCTGCGTCCAATAAATACGCTGCTTGATTTGTGAGATAAACGTCATCCGCATTTTCTGCAAGAGCGCTACGAGCAATTTGCGACCATTCAACGTGTGTTGTTAAATCACAAAGCCCAGGAAGATGAAATGAATCTTGAATAGCGTGATGGCGATGATGTGCCATTAAGGTTCCAGCCAACCTTTGCGGATGGTAATACTCACGTTCCGGAAAGCCGTAATCAAAAGTTAAAAATAAACCGGTATGCAGATGCTTGGCTACTTGTCGCATCCAAGCGTTAGCCGGTGTGTGTAGTTCAGTGACATACCCTTCTGAGAATGTTGCACCAAGAAGGCTTTCAGGCAGCAATTCTTGCTCAACTGGTGAGCCTGCTTTCCAAATAAGTTTTCCATCCTCAAATCCAACCCCATACCAATACCAAAATCCATTTTGATAAATGATGGCATTACACGGGATGGCATCGATGACTTCGTTGGCAAGAATGACCCCTTTGAAATTCTCAGGCAAGGCAACAAGCCAGTTACATTGAGTAGATAGATTGAGTTCTTTTACAACACCACCAATTCTTTCAAGCTGACGCTGCGCTAGGTCTGGAGAAATCTCAATAATGTCGTACCTGTCTAAGTTAAACCCCAGGTCACTTAAGCGGTTCAAAATGGAGGTTGCTAATTTGCCGGTGCCAGCACCAAATTCTAGGATTTGAGTAGTTAAACCCTTTTCTTTTAGCGCCTCAAGGACCGGTAGGAGGGTTGAGCATATCGCCGCGCCAAAGAGGGGGCTAAGCTCGGGGGCCGTTGTGAAGTCACCGCCAGCACCCAATTTATGAGCTCCGGCGCTGTAATAACCCATCCCCGGCTCATACAGGGCCATCTCCATGTAGCGAGAAAAGGGCATCCAGCCGCCTTGAGAAGCGATCTGAGAGGCTATTTTGTCCTTCAGAAGCTCACTATGCTCCTTTTCAAGGCTGGTCAAGGTAATATCCATAGCTCGCTAGTCTAAGAGAATTTAATTGAACCCTAGTTCAACACACCCATCCCGGCAATCCAAAGCAGTTTTAGTGACTGGTGCAGCCAAGCGCCTGGGTCGGGAAATTGCCTTACAGTTTGCCCGTCAAGGATGGGACGTAGCCGTCCATTATGGGCGATCCGAGCGAGAGGCCAAAGAAACCATCAGAGAAATTGAGATGATGGGCGTTAAAACCCAAGCTTTCCATGCAGACTTAGCTAATGAGCAGTCGGTCAAAGATCTGTTTACTGCAGTAACTAAAGTTTTTCCAAATTTACATTGCCTAGTTAATAGCGCATCTATTTTTGAATATGATCGAGCAAATTCAGAGAGGCCTCTTTCAAGCAAGAGCTTGCAGGCACATATGCAGATTAATTTAGCTGCGCCAGTTTTATTGTCTCAACTTATGTTTGAGTTTCAAAAAAATAAAGTATGTCAAGTGGATGCTCTGCATCTTTCAGTTGTCATCCATTTGCTTGATCAAAAGCTCATTAATCTGAATCCAGATTATTTGTCATACACCTTATCTAAGGCTGCATTGCTCACTTCTATTGAATTACTAGCGGTAGATTTTGCGCCTCACTTGAGAGTAGTTGGGCTAGCGCCGGGTATATCTTTGCCATCGGGCGATCAAACAACGGATGGATTTACTAAGGCGCATCAGATGACACCTTTGGGAAGATCTTCCACCCCTGCTGACATCGCAAAAGCATCAGTATTTTTGGCGGAGTCGAATTCTATTACTGGAACTACATTGTATGTAGATGGCGGACAACATTTATTACCATCGGCACGTGACGTAATGTTCAAGACAAATTAAATCAGTATATTTATAGAGCAATAATTTATGCACGCTATTCTTTCCCATCCAGCACTTGTTGATTGCCGCCGTTTATTTCTGCGAGACTATGAAATCTTTATCAATATTGGTGTTCATGATTTTGAGAAGAAGGCGGAGCAACGCGTAATTTTAAATGTTGATTTGTATATTCCGCTAGTAGAAAACACGCCGACAAACGATCACTTGGATGAAGTTGTAGATTACGACTTTATGAGAGAGACAATTAAGGCGCGCGCCTCTAAAGGCCATATCCAATTGCAAGAAACCTTTTGTGATGACATTGTGGCTGTTATGCTCATGCACCCTAAAGTACTGGCTGCGTGCGTAAGTACTGCTAAGCCAGATGTGTATCCAGACTGTCATTCCGTAGGTGTTGAGGTATTTCGAATGAAGCAATCGTAAAAAGATTTTAGAAAAGAATTGAATTGTGATGATTGATATTCGCAAAGTCGTTTTCGAAGAAAATAAACTTGAGAAAAAGCTCTGCCGTTTGGTAGGTCAAGCCATTGGTGACTTTGGCATGATTGAAGATGGTGACAAAGTGATGGTTTGTGTATCTGGCGGCAAGGATAGTTATGCCATGCTAGATATTCTGATGAAGTTGCGTGACCGTGCGCCAATTAGTTTTGAAATTGTTGCGGTGAACTTAGATCAGAAGCAACCTAATTTTCCTGCTGACATACTTCCCAAATACTTGAAAAGCTTAGGAATTTCATATCACATTGAAGAGCAAGATACCTACAGTATCGTAAAACGAGTCATTCCTGAGGGTAAAACAACTTGCGGATTATGTTCACGTTTACGTCGTGGAATTTTGTATCGTGTTGCAGATGAATTGGGTGCTACGAAGATTGCTTTAGGTCATCATCGAGACGATATTCTGGAGACCTTAATGCTTAATATGTTTTATGCGGGCAAGCTAAAAGGCATGCCTCCTAAGTTACGTTCGGATGATGGCAAGCATATTGTTATTCGTCCTTTGGCCTATACGCCAGAAAAATTGCTTGAACGATATGCGGCAGATATGAATTTCCCCATCATTCCTTGCGATTTGTGCGGTAGTCAGCCAAATTTGCAGCGTCAGGTTATGAAAGAAATGCTGCGTGACTGGGAGAAAACGCATCCCGGGCGTGTAGAAAACTTATTTCGTTCGATGCACCATATTGTTCCCTCCCATTTAATGGACAGCGAGGCATTCGATTTCAAAAATCTAGAGATTTCTGCAGAGTTTTCTGGGGTAGCTGATCGATCATCTGGTGATCGGGCAATTGATGAAGTCGAATTAGATGATTTAGCCTGTGAAACAAGGATTCAGTGGGTTTATAATCCCCCTTTATGAACATCGTCATTTTGGCTGCTGGGCAAGGAAAGCGGATGAAATCCGTGTTGCCCAAGGTCCTGCAGTCTCTGGCAGGCAAACCTCTCCTTCAGCACGTTCTCAACACCGCTTTGTCTTTGCAAGGTAAACAAGCTAAAGTTGGTCCTATTGTGGTGGTTGGCCATGGTGCAGCGGACGTTAAAGCATTCCTGGAAAATGCTAGCAAGGAAGATGCTGAATTTAGCAAGGTTGTAACCGCACTTCAGGCTGAGCAAAAAGGAACAGGACATGCGCTTTTACAGGCACTCCCTAAATTGGATGTACGAGAGCCTACTTTGGTGCTGTATGGAGATGTACCGCTGACCACTAAAAAGACCTTAAGCAAACTAGCCAAATTGGCTGATGGTGTGCGAGGTCAGAACTCTGCTCTTGCGTTGCTAACCCAGAATCTTAGTAACCCAACTGGTTACGGTCGTATCGTTCGCGATACCGATGGTTCGGTGAAAGAGATAGTTGAAGAGAAAGATGCAACCCCTGCGCAAAAGACAATACAAGAAATTAATACCGGCATCATGGTCTTGCCAACCAGTTCGCTTACGAAATGGCTAAAAGCTTTGCGCTCTAGTAATGCTCAGGGGGAATACTATTTAACTGATGTTATTGCCATGGCCGTTAAAGATGGTGTGCCTATTCGCACGACACAAGCCGATGATGAGTTTGAAACTGTGGGCGTAAATAGCCGCGATCAATTGGCCTCATTAGAGAGAGTCCATCAACTCAATATCGCCAATCAATTGATGAATGCTGGTGTATCTCTGACAGATCCCGCGCGAATTGATGTGCGTGGCACCTTAGAGTGCGGTACCGATGTGTCGATTGATGTTGGTTGCATCTTTGAAGGCTGTGTCACTCTAGACGTGGGAACTAAGATAGGCCCATACTGTGTGATTCGCAATAGTGTGATTGGTAAAGGCGTGACCATGCATGCTTACAGTCATGTTGATGGGGCCAAGGTTGGCAATCAGTCTGTGATTGGCCCTTACGCTCGCTTGCGTCCTGGGGCAGATTTATCTAATGATGTCCATATTGGCAACTTCGTTGAAGTGAAAAACAGCAAAATTGCCGCTAATAGCAAAGCAAATCATTTGGCTTATGTGGGCGACTCTATTGTTGGCTCAAGAGTCAATATTGGCGCTGGTACTATCACTTGTAACTATGATGGCGTAAATAAGCACCAAACTATCATTGAGGACGATGTCTTCATCGGTTCTGATACACAATTAGTTGCACCAGTACGAGTTGGGCGTGGCGCTACATTGGGTGCAGGCACAACACTTACGAAAGATGCGCCAGCTAACCAATTAACTATATCCAGAACAAAGCAAATTTCTTTGTCATGGCAGCGCCCAGTAAAGCAAGAGAAGAAGGTTGTTGCAAATAAAGCGGCAACCAAAAAATCAATTGTTAAAAAAGTTGCCACTAAAAAAGTGGCTGCAAAGAAGCAGGCAAATAAAACTAAAAAGGGTAAAAAATAATGTGCGGTATTGTTGGCGCAGCTTCCCATAAAAATATTGTTGATGTTTTAGTTGAAGGTCTTCGTCGCTTGGAATACCGCGGCTATGACTCTTGTGGTTTTGCAGTAATTAATGGCAACGATGCTTTGCATCCAATTGAAAGAGCGCGAACTACAGCGCGTGTTTCAGAATTAGCCGAGCAAGGAAAAGATTTCTACGGCACTCTTGGTATTGCTCACACACGCTGGGCCACTCATGGTAAGCCGGACACTCAAAATGCACATCCGCATATTTCAAATAATTTGATTGCAGTTGTGCATAATGGCATTATTGAAAACTACGAAATTCTACGTACAGAATTAAAGGCTGCCGGATATCTTTTTACATCGGAAACTGATACTGAGGTAATTGCACATTTGATTCACCAGCAATATGTTGCGAGCAGTCATAAAGATATCGCACAATCAGTAAGAGCAGTATTGCCTAAATTACATGGCGCTTATGCAATCGGCGTCATTGCTCAAGATAATCCAACTACTTTGGTCGGCGCTCGTGCGGGTTCACCTTTGGTAGTGGCGCTTGGTGATAGAGAGCACTTTTTAGCATCCGATGCGCTGGCTTTAGCGGGGCGGGCTCATTCCATGATGTATTTGGAGGAGGGTGATGTTGCCATCTTGAGTGCTGACAGTATTGAAGTGCTTGATCACGCTGGCAAGTCTGTACAGCGTGATCAAAAACCAATGCCCGCACAGGCTGACTCTGTCGACCTTGGCCCTTATCAGCATTACATGCAAAAAGAGATATTTGAACAACCTAGAGCTATTGGCGATACCCTTGCCAATATTGCAGAATTTGGTCCAGGGTTGTTTGAAGCAAATCCAGAGGACTGGAAAGCATTTGACCAAATTTTGATCTTAGCTTGTGGCACCAGTTATTACTCTGCATGTGTCGCTAAATATTGGTTGGAAGATATTGCGGGTATCCCTACGCAAGTTGAGATTGCCAGTGAATATCGTTATCGCACCACCGTCCCAAATCCAAAGACCTTGATAGTGGTGGTATCGCAATCAGGCGAAACGGCAGATACTTTAGCGGCGCTTCGTCACGCGAAGAGTCTGGGACATCGTTATACCTTGGCGATTTGTAACGTAGCTAGTAGCGCCATGGTACGCGAGACAGAATGGCACTTCTTGACTAAAGCAGGCGCTGAGATTGGGGTTGCCTCAACCAAAGCGTTTACTACACAGTTGTTAGCGCTTTACCTCTTGACCGTTTCACTGGCCAAGCGTGCTGGCAAAATTTCTGATGAAAAAGAAAAAGAACTACTCCGTGAATTGCGCCATTTACCAAAAGCACTTCATGCTGTACTGGCCCTTGAGCCACAAATTATTGCTTGGAGCGATGCTTTTGCTAAATGTGAGAACGCGCTCTTCTTGGGCCGCGGTTTACATTACCCAATAGCGCTTGAAGGCGCATTAAAACTAAAAGAAATTTCGTATATCCATGCAGAAGCATATCCTGCCGGTGAATTAAAGCACGGACCTTTAGCTCTGGTGACAGATAAAATGCCTGTTGTAACGGTAGCTCCCAACGACGTGCTCTTGGAAAAACTCAAATCCAATATGCAAGAAGTGAAGGCGCGTGGCGGCAAGTTATATGTTTTTGCCGATCAAGATACAAATATTGTGAGTACCGAAGGTATCAACGTAATTAGGTTGCCGGAGCATTATGGCAACCTCTCACCGATCCTGCATGTTGTCCCTTTGCAATTATTGGCCTATCACACAGCCGTTGCCTGTGGAACTGATGTCGATAAGCCAAGAAACTTAGCAAAGAGCGTTACGGTCGAATAAAACACTGAGAGTAACCGCAGTATATTAATTGCGGTTAGCCTAATTTATCAATTCTTTCTTTAAGTAAACCAGTGCTTTAAGAAACCTTAATTGCGTTTATGTGTTCAAATATCTCTAGTAAAAGAGGATATTTGTTGCGATTCATTTTTCTTTCGAAAGAACCCACTTTCTCACATTTGCAGTTACTTGCGTTGATTTGCGCAGGTGCGCTATCTGCGTGCGCAGTCGGGCCAGACTTTAAGCAGTCTGAGGCACCAAATACATCTTCTTATACTGAGACAACTTTATCTAAGAAATTGGTTACGGCACCAGGAGTTCCTGGTGGTACCGACCAAGAGTTTGTTGAGGGTGCGGATATAGAGGCGCAGTGGTGGGAGCTTTATAAATCTCCTGAGTTAGATCTCCTCATAAAAAAAGCACTCCAGCAAAATCCAAATTTAGGTGCGGCTGATGCAGCACTACGTGCCGCTCAAGAAAATGTCAATGCTCAAATCGGCGGTCTATACTTTCCAGCGATTAGTGTGGGTGCAAATGATTTAAGGCAGAAGCAGCCTTCAGCAGTCTATGGCCTGAATAACGGCACTGATACCTATAACTTGTTTAACACGTCTGTGAATGTAACCTATACGTTGGATGTATTCGGCGGAGCTCGTAGAGCAGTAGAAGGTGCTAGAGCTCAAGCAGAGGTTGCGCAATTCCAGCTAGAAGGGGCTTATTTATCTTTGACTGCTAATGTGGTGACTGGTGCCATCAAAGAGGCGGCGCTACGTGCACAAATGCAAGCAACTGAAGAAATTCTGAAGGCGCAAACGAGTCTTGCTGAAGTAACTGAAAAACAATTGGCGATTGGAACTGTTTCTAAGGTAGATGTCACCTCGCAAAGAACATTGGTTTCTAATTCACAGGTAGATTTATATAGCTATGAAAGAAATTTAGCTTTCGCACGCAATCAACTCGCAGTATATGTGGGCGAGTTTCCTAGTAATGGAAACATTGCGAAATTCGATTTAGCAAACTTATATTTGCCTGAGAAACTTCCCTTATCGGTGCCATCAAGCTTGGTACGCCAGCGTCCCGACGTGCGGGCTGCAGAGGCACAACTTAAAGCGCAGAATGCATTTGTGGGTGTTGCTACCGCCAATCTACTGCCACAATTTACTATTACCGCTTCTGCTGGTTCGGCTGCATTTACTGCGAACAGCTTATTCGGTCCGAACTCTTCTTTATGGACGTTGGGTGGCGGTATCTTGCAGCCCTTATTTCAAGGCGGTCAGCTTTTGGCTCAGCGTCGAGGGGCAATTGCGAACTATGAGAGAGCCGCATTCCAATACCAATCAACCGTCTTAAATGCATTTCAAGAAGTTGCTAATGCATTGCGTGCACTTGAAACGGGCGCTCAAGCATTAAAGGCTGCATCTGAAGCTGAGCGTTACGCCTATGAAACACTGGATTTAGTCCAACAGCAATACAAACTTGGCACTGCTAGTTATTTAGCAGTTCTGTATTACCAAAATCAGTATCAGCAGGCCAAAGTGAAATCAGTTTCTGCGCAAGCAACCCGCTTTTCTGACACGGCAGCATTATTCGCAGCATTAGGCGGAGGTTGGTGGAATCGTGAAGGCCCAGCATTTAAACCAAAAGACATAGCGAACAAAGATCAAAATGAAGCTTCTGGAAAAAATTAAGAATAATCTCATTTCTTTAGTTCTTGCCTTGTGGGCATGGATGAAGCATAAGGCAGAAGAGTGGAAGCTGCGCGACAGAGCGATTGGCCTTAAGGGGAGGGTAAAAGATTTTTGGTTGCGCTTGGGTCAAAAATGGCGCAATACCAAAACCCATCACAAGTTGATGGCCATGGAGCCGCTAAAACGTCGCATGGTGATTATGTTGTGCGGCGTGTTTGTATTGCTCGGCATGATTTTTGCCTTTAATCAATTCAAGACTTTCATGATTAAGAATTTCATTGCTGGAATGGGTTTGCCCCCAGCCACTGTTTCAACAATGGTGATCACGACGACCGAATGGCAGCCAAAATTATCTAGCGTTGGTAGCGTTCGTGCATTTAGAGGTGTTGAACTGAGTACTGAAATTGGTGGGCTGGTACAGATGGTGCCAATCAAGTCAGGTCAGGATGTAAAAGAGGGCGAGTTGCTTATTAAGTTAAATGATGCGTCTGATGTGGCGCAATTGAATTCTTTAAAGGCTATGGCAGATTTAGCTATAGTGATTAATGAGCGCGATAGACAGCAATTGGCCATTCAGGCAATCAGTAAGAATGTATTTGATACTAGTGCAGCAGATGCAAAGTCTAAAAAAGCACAGGTGGAATCACAGATTGCATTGGTCGCCAAGAAAAATCTCAAAGCTCCTTTTAGCGGACGCATTGGCATTGTATCGATTAACCCGGGCCAGTTTGTAAATCCTGGCGACAAGCTTTTGACGCTGCAGACGCTAGACCCTATCTTTGTAGATTTTAATTTACCTCAAAGTAATGCTGAACAAATTCAGGTTGGTCAAGAAGTAGTTGTCACTACGGACGCGTTTAAAGATGCCAGTTTCGTCGGCAAGATTACTGCCGTTAGTCCAAAAGTAGATACCAATACCCGGAATATTCAGGTGGAGGCACAACTGGCTAATCCGGATAAGAAAATTCTTCCAGGGATGTTTGCGAATGTGAACATTAAAGTGGGTGACCAAGTGAAGTTGCTTACTCTTCCACAAACCGCTGTGACATATAACCCTTATGGATCCACTGTATTTATTGTTAAGCAAACTGGCAAGAAAGATCAGCAGGGCAATTCATCTCTAGAGGCGCAGCAAGTATTTGTAACCACAGGTGCAACTCGTGGTGATCAGGTTTCCATTCTTAAGGGTATTGAAGATGGCGCGACAGTGGTGACTAGTGGCCAACTCAAATTGAAGAATGGCACACCATTAATTATTAATAACAAGGTACAGCCTGCAAATTCACCTGACCCTAAGCCGCAGGAATAATGAGTAGATGAATTGGACTGATATATTCATCCGTAGACCAGTGCTCTCGCTGGTTGTGAGCGCGCTTGTCTTAGTATTTGGTTTAAAGTCCATTGGTTCGCTGCCAGTAAACCAATATCCGCAAACGCAAAATGCGATTGTGACGATCACTACTGCTTACTATGGTGCTGATCCAGAAACCATTGCTGGCTTTATAACGCAGCCTCTAGAGTCTTCCGTAGCGCAAGCTCAGGGTATAGATTATTTATCTTCGACTAGCGTTAGTGGCATCTCTACTATTACTGCTACTCTAAAGTTGAACTATGACTCAAATGCGGCATTAACGCAGATTCAGACACAAATTAGTGCGGTAAAAAATCAATTACCTCCTCAAGCTCAGCAGCCAATACTAACTGTACAGATTGGTCAATCGACCGCTGCCATGTATATGGGCTTTTACAGCGATGAAACTCCAAACAACGCCATTACTGATTATCTATTGCGTGTAGTTAAACCTAAGCTAGATTCGGTTGAGGGTGTGCAGAATGCAGAAATTACTGGTGGCAGAAAATTTGCTCTGCGTGCTTGGTTAGATCGCGAGAAGATGGCTGGCCTAGGCGTAGGCGCTGATGATGTTTACAGCGCCATGTCCGCTAATAACTACCTCTCGGCAGTGGGTAGCACCAAAGGTGACATGGTCGCCGTTGACTTGGTTGCTGGTACTGATTTGCACACCTTAGAAGATTTTCGAAAATTAGTAGTTAAAAAGGATGGCGTGAATATCGTCTATCTTGATCAAGTTGCCACAGTTTCCCTCGGTTCCGAGGACTACAATACCAACGTCGCATTTAGTGGAAAAAAATCAGTATTTATTGCGATTAAAGTAGCGCCGCAAGCCAATCTTTTGGATGTTGCTCAACGTGTAAGAGATGTAGTACCTGGTATTCAAAAGCAATTACCGATTGGCATGACCGGGAAGATTGTATATGACTCCACTAAATTTATTACTAGCTCAATTGATGAGGTAGTTTCTACACTGCTCGAAGCTTTAGTCATTGTGACGATCGTCATTTATCTATTCTTGGGTAGTGTACGGGCCGTAGCAGTTCCAGTGATTGCGATGCCGCTCTCGTTGATTGGAACCTTCTTCCTAATGCAGGTATTAGGCTACTCTATTAACTTACTTACTCTTTTGGCATTAGTATTGGCAATTGGTTTGGTGGTAGATGACGCCATCATCGTGGTAGAAAACGTTGACCGTCATATGAAGGAAGGTAAATCTCCTTTAGAGGCCTCCTTGATTGCAGCTCGAGAACTCGGCGGCCCGATTCTGGCGATGACAGTAGTGTTGATTGCAGTTTATATCCCAATTGGTTTTCAGGGCGGATTAACTGGCGCGCTCTTTACCGAATTTGCTTTTACTTTAGCTAGCGCTGTTGCGGTGTCAGGGTTAATTGCATTAACTCTCTCCCCGATGATGTGCTCTCGCATCTTTACTGAAGAACAAGAAGCGTCTTCTTTTGTGCAAAAAATTGATCAGATATTTGAGAGAGTGCATCACAGCTATCAAACAACTTTACGCGATCTATTGAGTACCTGGCAGGTCGTTATTGTTATGGGCGCAATTTTATTGGGAGGAGTTTCTTATTTATATGCAACTGCCCATGCTGAACTAGCGCCGACTGAGGATCAAGGTATTGTGTTAATGCAAGCATCGGGACCACCTAATAGTACCGTCAATCAAATGCAGACATATGCCGATCAGATTTACCAAATCTCTAGTGCTGAACCTGAATATGAGCAGATATTTCAAATTACAAGCCCTACTAGTAGTTTCGGTGGCGTACTTTTAAAAGACTGGAGTAAGCGTACTCGTGATGCGACTAAATTCCAGGTAGATATGCAGCAGAAGTGGAATACGATTGCTGGCGCGCGGGTAGCGGCCTTCCAATTCCCTGCGTTGCCAGGCGCGCAGGGCTTTCCAGTTCAGGTCGTGATTAATACTACCGAGTCTTATGACCAGCTCAACGAAGTATCTCAAGCGGTTCTAGATAAAGCACGCCGCAGCGGCAATTTCTTCTTTGTGGATTCAGACCTAAAGATTGATAAGCCACAAGATGTACTGGAGATTGACCGTGAGAAGGTTGCAGCTTTAGGCATGACGCAGCAACAAGTGGGTGCTGCATTGTCTGCAGCATTAGGTGGTGGTTATGTGAACTATTTCTCAGTGTCTGGACGTTCTTATAAAGTTATTCCACAGGTGAAACAAGTCGATCGCTTAAATCCAGAGCAGATTTTGGATTACTACAT
>CANBYN010000018.1 GCA_947373615.1 Burkholderiaceae bacterium
GCGTGGGCAGATCAACTCACGCGCAACTTATTTTCGAGACTAGGTTACTTATTTAGCGACTATTATGGCGAACGCAATTATCGAGCCGCTTTGCTTTTGCAAGTGAAAAATCCGAATAGTCCTTGGTGTGATGATCCTAAAACTCCACAAGTTGAAACCTGCCTAGACTCATCTAATAAGGCATTTAATAAAGCGCTTGATTACCTTAGCAAAGAATATGGAAACGACCCCAAGAAGTGGTCTTGGGGTCAGGCTCATACGGCTATTTCTGAACATCGCCCGTTAAGTAAAGTTCCCCTTCTTGGTCAGTTTTTTAATATTCAGACCCCTTTTCCAGGGGATAGTTTCTCCATTAATGTAGGCAGGTTGGAATTACTTCGCTCACATAACCCGTACGAGACCTTGCAAGCCCCTAGCTTACGAATGATCTTTGATTTATCTGACCTTGAGAAATCACTCTTTATTTACCAAACGGGCCAGTCAGGCTGGGTGCAAAGCCATCTTTATCGAAACATGAGCTCTCTGTGGGCCAATAATCAGTACCTACCTCTGCAAATGAAACCAGCATTTACGAGCCGTCAACTTGAGTTGAGTAATAAATAAACCCATTGCATAAACTCAGACGTTTAAAATATCATCAACACCAATAGATACCTTTTAAGGACCTTATCCTCATGAAAAAAACTGCACTCTTTCTTGCCTCCTACTCTCTCTTTACTTTAGTGACAATGAATAATGCACAGGCTGAATGGAAGGAACTTGGCTCCAATGAATCCATGGTTCTTTATGCTGATGTTGATACTATCAAGGACTTCGGCGAAAAAGCGCAAATTATGTCTATGCTAGATTTTAAAAAACCTGGCGTAAATCCAAAGAATAAAAAGAAAGTAAATTCTATTGTCGGTCTCAATGAATATAACTGCCCTGGCATCAGTTATCGCCCAATAGGTTTTAAAGAATTCTCTGGTAATAAGGGTACTGGAACTGTCGTTTCAGATAATCAGACTCCTGACAGCCAGTTTGAGCCGATCGTTAACGGGGATTGGACTGCAGGGGTCTTTAATCTTGTTTGCGTCAAAAAGTAAGATCCTCTTTGCAATACAACCAAGTTTATTGGTTTGGTTTTTGATTTCCCTTTCCTCCTCAACGCTGATGGCCTGCATGGCTCCTTTTGCAGCCCTAGGCAGTTCAGGAACTGCTGCTGCTAGCTCTGCAGGAACCACTATGGCTTCAGCAGCTATTGCAAATCCAGTGACAGCCACAAGCATTGCATCTTCTGCTGCCACTGGTAAATCGCCTTTGGAACACGCTGCATCAGCAGCCACCAAAAAAGAGTGCAGTTTTATAAATGCATTTGGATCAAAGCCAATTTGTGAAGAAATAGTGATGCCCAAGATAACGGATAACAGCGCCCCCCTTCTGGGACCAGCAGATACTGCAAAACAATAAGATCTTAAGAGTTCAGATCATTTAGTCAGATGAGTCTAAAATTGGGGTTTACCAGCATTATCTTGAAGATTTAAGCTATGACTACCGAAAACTACTATCTGACCCTTACCTGCCCCAATCAGCCTGGCATCGTTGCGGCTGTATCAACTTATATCTTTCAGGCTGGCGGAGATATTGAAGAAGCTCAACAGTATGACGACAAAGACTCCAAGCGTTTCTTTATGCGCGTCAGTTTTAGCTGCCCAACGGATGTAGCTACTTTAAGGTCTGGTTTTTTAGCTAACGCTAAGCGTTTTGAACTGACCTGGGAATTGCGTGCGGTCAAAGACTTCAAGCGTGTTCTCATCATGGCCTCCAAGCTGGATCACTGTCTAGTGGATTTACTCTATCGCTGGCGCATTGGCGAATTGCCGATGATTATCTGCGGTATTGTCTCTAACCATCCACGCGAGGTTTATGCCAGCATTGATTTTGCAGATATTCCTTTTTATCATTTGCCCGTAACTCCAGAAACTAAATCTGCACAAGAAGCTAAGCTTTTAAAAATTGTTGCCGACTCTAAAGTCGATATGGTGATTTTGGCTCGCTATATGCAAATTTTGTCGGATGATTTATCCACCAAACTATCTGGTCGTTGCATCAACGTACATCACTCATTCTTGCCAAGCTTCAAAGGGGCCAAACCCTATCACCAAGCGCATGCTCGCGGCATTAAATTAATTGGGGCTACTGCCCACTTTGTGACCAGCGATTTAGATGAAGGTCCAATCATTGAACAAGATGTGACTCGAGTAACTCATGGAGATACACCAGATGATCTAGTGCGTAAAGGCAGAGATCTAGAACGCACAGTCCTCTCGAGAGCACTTCGCTACTACTTACACGATCGAGTGTTGATCAACGGCGCTACTTCAGTCGTCTTTTCAGACTAAATTTTATGGTCTCACCCCTGGAGATTCTAGTGGAAGGCCTCTAGCGCGCCACATCAGAAATAGTTCCAATTGAGCCATTTCTAAAGATCCGTACTCAAATAGTTCGGCTCTCACGCCATTCATACAATTTCGTAAGCGTCGTTGTACAGATCCCAAGGTTTGCCATTCCAAGCGATAAATCGGATAGGCATTAGGATGTCCTTGCGGAATATAACTTCCCCCAAGCTTGAGACCAGCCCTCTCCTCGTGACACTGGGCACAAGATAGATTTAATTGCCCCATTCTCTTGTAGAACCATTGGCGCCCCTGTTCAAGAGATGCTGTATTACCCCTCGTTTTTTGCACTGCAATTGGCATCCCTTTAGATTGCGATGCGATATAAGCACTTAAAGCAAGAAGTTCTTTGCTTTCATATGCAAGCTTAGGGGCAACTTGTGCATTGACTCGACAGGCATTAATTTGCCCTTCAAGGGTTTGCAAGTTACCTTTGATCATTTTTGGAAACTGAGTGGCAACGCCACGCATTGACTTACTAGCCTCACCATGACAAGAGGCACAACTAATATTTTTATTGCCCGCTTTTTCTTGCCATAATTTTTGGCCATCAGTTACCCAAAACATTGCAGGATTCAAACTGGGATCATCCTGCATGGTCTTATTTTCAGGAGTCATGAGATCGTAGCTCGATTGCCTTTGGTTTAATGACAGATCTTGAGCTGCGAATACCATTGATATTCCCAGATAAAAGAGAGTTATGAAGACTCCAAGAAAAGATAAGGAAACTTTTTTCACAAAACGGTAATACGCGCCTGATTTATAGCCTCATATCCATCATCACCCGACCATTTGAATTCCAAGACTCCCGTTTCAATGGCCACAGTGGTGAAAATGATTAAAGGATTTGCGCCAATACCGGAATAGAAGTCTGCCTTAAATACTTCAATATCGTTATAGGTACAGGTAAACACGCGAATAATATCCCGAGGAATTAATTTTCCCCCTTCGGTATAACGAAATCCGGACTCCATATCATGCTGAGCAATGGCACGAATCTCAATGATGGCGCCCTTCTTAGCTGTAGAGGGCATTGTGATGGAAGTGCGAGAGGTCTTGCTCATACCATTTCAGTGCACGCAGATAAGGTCACTAACGTTTCTGCAGAGCCCTTCCAAAAACTACCGTCACTCATTTGCGCAATCGCCCACACAGTCTGGCTATCCGCCAGTCTTACCCGAGTAGTGATGCGCGCAGCGCCCGATCGCGGAGTGAGGTAAGCGCTAAAAATATTGGGCAATGGGTTGCCTTCTGCAATCACATGAATCACCTTGACGTAGTCATTTGCCGTCATGGGACTATCGACGCTGACTTTGAGCACAACTAAATTACCGTTTTCCACTAATGGTGGAATGACTAAATCGACTCGCCCCTCCTGAATGCTTGCCCCCCCACTAATTTTTTGTATAGCATTTGCAGCATCCTCTTTCTTGGCAAAGGCAAACTTGGGGCTAAACCATGTACCAATTGCAAGTAAGCTTAGCTTACCTAAACCAGCAAACCAGACTCTGCGGCTTTTTAAAATGGATTGATTTTGTTTGATCTTCATTGTGAGTTTTGCTTATTCATACCAACCAAAAAGGCCACCACATCTTCAATCTCTTGACCAGTCAAAATGGTTTGTCCTGTAAATTTAGGTGCCACACGAAATAGCTGATCGACACGATAATATGCTGGCATGATCGTATCAGGATTGAATCGACTTGCATCAACGATTCGCGCACGCAACTCTGAGGCGCTTAGGCGTCCTGCACTACGCCCTAATTCAGGCGCTAAATTACCCTGAAAACGCTCTTCCGGAAATGGGCCGCTATGACACAGAAGACATAAGCCTGTTTGTCGACTAGCCACAATAGCCCGACCACGCACAGGATCACCCGGGGAGGCAGAAAGGGATTCATTAACCAAATCCCCTGAAATAGTTTGAGCTGCTACAGAGCCAAAATTGAGGAAGGCTAGCAATAATGCCGCCAGCCCATACCTCTTTCTCATAATGAGCAGATCAAAACACTTAGCCTATTAAACCAGCTTGATGCCGCTGTTCTTTAATGGCACGGTGCGATAACGTTTTCCAGTCGCGCGATAGATTGCATTAAGCACAGCGGGAGCTGCCACTGCAATTGTAGGTTCACCAACACCGCCCCACTCTTTACCGCCACCCTCAATAATGATGGTTTCTACCTTAGGCATTTGAGCCAAGCGGATAGAGCCAAAAGTATCAAAGTTTTTCTGGACTACCGCACCATTTTCAATAGTGATCTCTTCTTCAAATAAAGCAGAGAGCCCATAAACAAATGAGCCAGAAACTTGACGAGCAATTTGAGCAGGGTTAACTGCATAACCAGGATCGGTAGCAGCAACAATGCGATGAATTTTCACTTCATTACCATTGGAAACTGAAAGCTCACAAGCTGCAGCAACATAACTACCAAAAGAACGCATTTGGGCCACTCCACGATAGACGCCAGGAGGTGCTGGCTTTGTCCATCCAATACCATCAGCTACGGCATTTAAAACAGCAACTGCACGGGGGAATTTCTCCATATGCTTACGACGGAATTCAACCGCATCTACACCGGTAGCCTCCGCCAATTCATCCATGAAAGTTTCAATGAAGATGGCATTTTGGTTAACGTTTACTCCACGCCAAAATCCTGGCGGGACATGGGTGTTACGCATCGCATGATCAATCGTGAGATTGGGAAAGCTATAGGAGATACCGTGCTCACCACTATCTTCAAGACCTTGGAAAGTCAACGGATCTTTACCTTTATTGGCCGCAACAACTGCAGGACGAACCGCCGCCAAAATAGATTGGCCTGATAAGCGCATATTGATGCCGGTAACATTCTTCTTATCATCAATACCTGCAGTCATCTTACACATCATCACAGGATGGTATCGGCCCTGAGTCATATCCTCTTCACGCGTCCAAATCAACTTGATTGGAGTGCCTGGCATTTGCTTGGCAATATTAACTGCTTGCGTTGTGTAGTCTTGGAATGCACCACGACGACCAAAGCCGCCGCCTAAGTTCACCTTGTAGGCATTACATTTTTCAGCAGGCAAACCTGAAGCTGCGATTACCGCCGCTAAAGATGCTTCACCATCTTGTGTTGGAACCCATGCCTCACAAGAATCGGCCGTCCATTTAGCGGTGGCAGTTTGCGGCTCTAAGGTGGCATGATTTAAGAATGGGTAGAAAAAAGTAGATACTAATGTTTTAGATGCTCCAGATATGGCGGACTTCGCATCACCGTTAGTGTTGTGTACAAATGCATCATCCGCATTTAAACCCTCTTCCAACATTTTCTTAATGGAAGCGCTCGAAACATTAGCATTGGCACCGCTATCCCAAATAACACTCACTTGGTCTAAAGCAACTTTTGCCTGCCAGAATGTTTGAGCCACAACCGCTACAGCAGAGTCGCCCACTTGCACTACTTTCTTTACACCCTTCATGCTTAGGGCTTTAGTGGCATCGTAACTTTTTACTTTGCCACCAAATACGGGAGACTCTTTAATATTGGCAACTAGCATTCCAGGCATTTTTAAGTCAATTGCGTAAACCTGTCTTCCGGTTACCTTATCTGCAACACCGTCAATCCGGTTCACAGATTTGCCAATGAGCTTCCACTCTTTGGGATCTTTTAAAGGAACCTCTTTTGGCACCTCTAACTGAGATGCTGCAATAGAAACCTTGCCATAGGTAGTCTTACGTCCTGATGGGGTATGCGTAATAACACTATCTTGAGCGGCACACTCAGAGGCGGGTACATTCCATTGATTGGCCGCTGCCTGAATCAACATTATGCGAGCCGCTGCGCCACCCTTACGAACATATTGTTCTGAAGTGCGGATTCCGCGACTGCCACCAGTCGAATAACTACCCCATACTTTATTGCGCTTTAAATTTTCACCAGGAGACGGGTAGTCGTAAGACACCTTCTTCCAATCGCATTGCAATTCTTCGGCAACCATTTGAGCTAAGCCAGTAATCGTGCCTTGGCCCATCTCCGAGCGCACGATGCGCACAACGACATCATCGTTTGGTTTAACTACAACCCACACTCCAATTTCTGGGGTGGCTAATGGAGCCATTGCGGTGGTCCCAGAACCAATTGCAGCATTGGCTTCTGACATGAATGCGAAGTCAAATCCGATGGCCAATCCAGAAGCAATGGCGCTAGAGCCAACAACGAAATGACGACGGGAGGTATTAATATTATTAGTACTCATATGGCCTCCTTATGCTTTGCTAGCAGCATGGATCGCTGCACGCACTTGTTGGAATGTGCCGCAACGGCAAATGTTGGTAATCGATTCATCAATTTGAGCATCGGTAGGCTTTGGGTTATTGCGCAACAAAGCAGTAGTCGCCATCACCATGCCAGACTGGCAGTAGCCGCACTGTGGCACCTGATTGTCAACCCACGCTTTTTGAACTTTAGAGAGCTGTCCACTCTTTTCTAAACTTTCAATTGTTTCGATTTTTTTACCTTCAGCAGCTGCAACAGGCAATGTGCAACTACGCATTGCTTGACCTTCAAAGAGCACTGTACAGGAACCACATTGACCTACGCCACAGCCATATTTAGTGCCAGTTAATCCGATCTGTTCACGAATAACCCACAGTAACGGGGTATCGGGATCAACATCCACCTTGTACTTCTTGCCATTGACATTCAGTTCAGCCATGAGTGTTCTCCTGTAAATTTTTTCTTTGAATAGGGGTGCTTTTAATACCCTTTTTTTATTGTGCTTATCTTAACCAAGAATTAACTTGTTGCTATGCAGCATAAGTTAACCCGGCTGACGCTCAGAACTATTTGGATTAACCGACCTGCCAGTCCGCAATTAAATTGGAGAAAAGCTCGGTTGCGGCAGTGATCTTATCAACGTAACAGAACTCATCTGTCTGATGAGCCATTTCCGGTTGACCAGGCCCCAAAATTACAGTGGGTGGATTACCAATGGCTACCTTTAAGGCCGAGGCATCGGTAAAGTAAGAAACCGTTTTCTCGATTGGACGCATGCCATTTACTTTCTCGCAGAAATTAAATACTTTTTCCATCCAAGGATCGCTTGCAGGAGTAAAAACCCCAGCAATATCGATAATCGTATCCAGACGAACCGCGGGACCAAGGGATTTGCATAAACAACCATAAATATGCGAGTGACTTTGTCCTGCAACAGTCCGAATATCAATAGTCATCTCTGCTGCATCGGGCACCGAGTTGATATTGATACCTGATTTAGCAGTGCCTACATTTAAGGTGCCCTGACCCATGAGTTCATGAGGCTGCGTATCAAAAGTAAATTTTTCCAAAGTCAGGGCTGCTTTGGCTAACTTGTAAAAGGCATTATCACCACGTTCAGGCATTGATCCATGAGCAGTAACCCCTTCAGTAGAGGCCTTAATCCAATAAGCGCCTTTGTGACCCAAGAGCGGCTCATTGGCCGTAGGCTCTGCCACCACAAGACAACCAGCCGGTCCGAGAAACTCCACAATCTCTTGATTCGCAGCCAAGTGAAAAGCGCCTTCACAGCCAGTTTCTTCGCCTGCAGTAATAATCAGACTAACGCCGCCAGCGTCCTTTGCAGCTTCCGCCATTTGCATCGCTGCCACCACAAATGCTGCCACACCACTTTTCATATCACTTGAGCCACGACCAAACAACTTACCATCTTCAATCACGCCGGTAAAGGGTTCATGCTTCCAGGATCTAGCACCGAGCGGCACAACGTCAACATGTCCTGTAAAGCAGATGCTTGGCTTAGCTACTGAGCAAGCCCCAATTTTCGCAACTAAGCTCATACGCCGTGGCGCAAATTCAACTTTGCGACATTCATACCCCGCTGACTCTAAAAGCATTGCAAGATATTCGCAAACCTGATCTTCGTTACCAGGAGGATTGATCGTATTAAAACGAATTAGCTCTTGAGTTAACTCGACTGAGTTAGGAATAGCTTTAGTCATTGATTCATCTATCCGAAATAAGCCGCTTGAACTTCAGCATTCTCTGCCAGTTCTACAGCAGTACCCTGGGCGACTACCTGCCCTTTTGAAATAACATAGCCCCGATGAGCAATGGCCAATGTTTGGCGTACGTTTTGTTCAACCAATAAAACGGTCGTACCCATTTCATTAATCTCTTTAATAATCTTGAAATTCTCTTTAACAAAGAGTGGCGATAAGCCTAAGGAGGGTTCATCAAAAATAATCAATTCGGGTGAACTCATTAGGCTACGGCTGATTGCAAGCATAGCTTGCTCACCGCCCGACATCGTTCCAGCCAATTGATTTGAGCGCTCAGCTAAGCGAGGAAATAAATGCTTCACATGCTCACGACGCTCCGCAATTAGTTTTTTATCTTTGACCAAGTAGGCTCCTGCAGATAAATTCTCATCCACAGACATGCGTGGAAAGACTCTTCGCCCCTCTGGAACGCAAGCAATGCCCTGCTCAATAATGCGATGTGATGGCAGATGAGTAATGTCAACTCCGTTAAATACAATCTTACCGCTATTGGCAGGCGTCAATCCTAAGACTGAACGTATAAGGGTTGATTTACCAGCGCCGTTAGCGCCCAAAATACAAGTAATCTCACCGCGCTCTACTTTTATGGAAACATCTTCTAGCACATCAATGCGGTCGTACGCTGTATAGATATGCTCTATCTCTAATAAGGTCATGATAATTCCTGCCCCAAATAAGCCACTTGCACTTCGTGATTATTGATAATCTCTTCGTAAGTGCCTTCAGCAATTTTCTTGCCGTAATTAAGTACAATACAGCGCTCAGTCATGCGCTGAATTAAACCCATCTCATGCTCAATCAAAATGATCGTAAACGGCTTGATCTTGCTACGTACTTGCAAAATATCATTCATAACCTCCGCCGTTTCGTCATGAGTCATGCCAGCAGAGGGTTCATCTAGTAACAAAAGATCAGGCTCACTAATTAAGGCTCGGCAGATTTCAATACGTCTACGATCAATCATTGGAAGACTCGCGACAGGTTCAAATATCTTGTCAGCCAATTTGGGATTGAAGGTTAAAAGAAGTTGTCTTACCTGCTCAACCAAGCCCTCATATTCCTGTTTGAATTTATTTCGTTGGAATAAATTAAAGAACAGGCCTGTATTCAGGCGGCGATTATCGCCAATTGCAATATTGTCAAATACGGTTAGCGGCAAAGATAAACGCGAGCGTTGGAATGTACGTGTAATAGCTTGTAGGTAGACTTCTTGTGCACTTGCGTCGGTCAAGTCTTGACCACGAAAGGTGACCTTGCCAGAAGTAGCGCGATATAAACCGGTAATCACGTTAAAGAAAGTTGTTTTGCCGGAGCCATTGGGTCCAAGCAAACCAAGTACTTCACCCTCATTCACGTGCAAGTCCAGAGAATCTAATGCGGTTACGCCACCAAAACGCATGGTGAGCTGCTCAGCGACCAGAATTTGTTTTTGCTGAGCAATAGTGGTTGAGTTCATTTTTCACCACCCGCTTTATTGCTGGGAAAATACTCCCGAATACGTCTTGGCAATAATCCATCCGGACGAAAGAGTAATATCAAAATCACCACAATGGCGTAAAGTAAAAAACGATACTCTTGAATGAACTGAAGCTTCTCTGGAAGAATTACTACAATTGCCGCGGCTGGAATTATTCCCCAAGGATTGCCGATACCACCCAAAATTACGATCGACACCAAAATTAAGGAGTCTGCAAAAGTAAAGTTATTGGGGGCGACATATGCTGTCATCATTCCATAGAGGGCTCCTGCCATACCCGCGATAAAGTTTCCTAGAGTGAAGGCAACCACTTTCCAGTGCGCAATATTGACACCAAAGGTAGAGGCAGAGATTTCATCGGTGCGAACCATATCCATGCTCAGACCAATCCAAGAGCGCTCTAAATTACGAGTGATTCTGAAACTAGCAATCAATAAGATCAGGGCAATCAAAAGATAAGGAATATAGAAGGAAAGTTCAAACCCGCCAATATCCAAGCCATCCGATAGATTCCAGCCAAAGATCGTCAAAGGCGGAATCTTCAAACCTTGAGGGCCACCCAAAGTGTCGTTTACCTCTAAAAAGTTGCGGAATAAGATGCCAAACGCAATTGTGACCAAAGCGGCATAGTGCCCACGAGTTCTCAAAACTGGATAGATCAGAATCGATCCAATTAATGCGGAAATTGCTGCGGCGATAAAAAGAATAAGTAAATGCGGAACAGCAGTATGGGTTGCGAGAATGGCAGAGGTGTAGCTACCAATGCCAAAAAATGCAGCTCCTGCAAAGTTCACAATACCCACATAGCCAAATTGAATATTTAATCCTAAACAAACAATTGAGTAAATCAATACAGTAGCCAACATCATTAAGGCAAAGTGCGAGTTATGAAACACGAGTACCGTAATCAAGACACCCGCAATGGATGCATAGGCTGGAAATTGTGGATGCTCACGAACAGCGGTTGCTAGCTTGTTCATCAATCCCATCTTTTTACCAGCCAGACTGACAACAAAGGCTAAAACTACTAAAGCCCCTACTTCAAGTTGATTCTCAGAGCCGAGCAAGAGGATGCTATAGAT
The DNA here is from genome assembly GCA_947373615.1 of Burkholderiaceae bacterium. Lineage (GTDB taxonomy): Bacteria > Pseudomonadota > Gammaproteobacteria > Burkholderiales > Burkholderiaceae > Polynucleobacter. Next base: position 11,035 of record CANBYN010000018.1, read on the forward strand.
CAGACCTAAAATAAAGGTAGATATGAGTAGTTTCATACTTATACTCGCTCGCTTGATTTTTCTGAAATCAAGCCAGTTGGCTTTAATCCCATGATGATGATGATCATTGCAAACGCAAAGACGTCTTTATAAGCGCTTGGTACATTTGGCAGTATGGCTGGAAGCAAGACTGCACCAATCATTTGAAGTGCGGCAAACAAAAAACCACCCACAATGGCGCCGTAGAAATTTCCTAATCCACCCACCACAGCAGCTGAGAATCCAATAACACCGAGCAAGAGGCCCATGTTGAAGTTCACTTCGTTGTAATAGAGACCATTCATGAGCCCTGCTAGTGCTGCTAAGGCTGAACCTAACATGAAGGTGATTAAAACAATCTTGTGAAAATTAATACCCATGATGCGCGCTGTCTCACTGTCCTGAGCTACCGCGCGAATAGCCAAACCAATCTTGCTCTTTGTAATCAAGCGTTGCACAGCAACGATTGTCAAAATACCGGTAATGAGCAAAATGAGGCTATCTGAACGTAAGGTAAAATCGCCTAACGCAATGCCATCAATCGGCAAGAGTCTAGGAAAAGGTTTTGGGTTGGAACCGTTTGGATAAAACAAGCGTACCGCCTCACGAAGCGCTAAACCCAGCATCAACGTCACCAATAAGGTGTTAATAGGAGGCGCCTTTTGTAATGGCAAAATTAGGTAACGCGCAATTACAGCGCCAAGAAACGCAGCAACCGATAAGCTGACAATGACTAATACCAAGAGTTGTAGCCAAGGGGAATCAAAAGTACCCGCAATTCCGATGTATGTGGTGAGGCCAGCAAAGGCCCCCACCATCAGAATATCGCCATGAGAAAACTTAATGACATCTAGAACACCAAAGTAGAGGGTAAATCCAACCGCCACAATTGCATAAATCACGCCTAACATCAAACCATTAAGCAAGTACTGCAAAAAAATATCAAATGACATGCAACATTACCCTCTTCAACTTCCCTAACAAATTCAATTACTGCCCTAACTTGCGTTGCTTCTTGGCATACAGACTATCTTCCCAGAGAACCCACTTGCCATCTTGAGCAACATACTTTGATATCAAGGGAACAATGTTTTGACGATGATCATCAAAGCTTACAGTACCAATAATGGTCTCAACGTTTTGGGTGTTATTTAATACATCCATTACCTTCTTGCGATTAGGTCCTGCTTTTTCAATAGCAGCCATAATCAAGTTGGCAGCGGTATAAGCAAATGGCCCATAGGCTTCAGGAGCGTCAGGATATTTCTGCTGAGAGTATTTAGCAATGAACTCTAGGCCACCAGGTAATTTTTCCCAAGGAGCGCCTTCGATGAATGACAATGAGCCTTCAGATAATTTACCTAAGCCTTCAATATAAGCATCAGACTTAATTCCAGAAGTGCCCTCGAAGACAGCCTTGATTCCAAGACGATCCATCTGTGTACGAATACGGATACCAATCGGAGTTAAGCCACCGAAATAAACCACTTCAGGCTTGAGTTCCTTTACTTTGGTGAGCTCAGCAGTAAAGTCTTGTTGATCGGCAGTAACACCAAAGGTGCCCAGAATTTGTCCGCCATTCTTGGTTAAGAACTGTGTGAAATACTTGTTATGGCCTTTGCCGTAATCCGTTGTGTCATGAATGATGACCCACTTCTTATACCCAAGGCCAGTTAAGAATTTCGCAGCGACCTCATTTTGGTTAATCATTGTGCCATTAACGCGATGAATCTCTTTGTAGTCATTACCATAAGTAATCTCTGGTAATACCGCGCCCCATACCATCACTGGCAATCCGAACTTGTGATAAACATCTACCGTGCTCATTGCAACTGCTGAGCAGTAATGGGTTACGCCAGCAATGATGGAGCTATCGGATGCAATTTTGGTTGCAACCTGAACGCCAACGTTGGGCTTGCACTCATCATCGGCACTAACCAATTCATATTTATATTTGGCATTAGGGTCTTGGTTTTTTAGGCGAACCGCAAGATCAGCAGAGTTACGGCCTCCAATACCGTTGGCAGAAACACCACCAGTCAACGGTCCAATGTATGCAATCTTGACTGTATCTTTAGCAGATACAGAAAATGAAAGGCTGGAGCATAAAGCGAGAAGTAAGCCAGAAACGAGTGACTTCATGAGTAATCTCCTGTTTATTTATATGAACTACCATTTCAAACCAGTGTAGCAAGGTTTTGTCTACAGGATATTGATGAGCATCAGTATCGCCATAGAGCTAACCACCCCTTTGGTGCCCAGAAGCACCACCTCGGTGAGAAATGCACGATACCCAAGCAGGCGGTAAGATAAGCGCATGATCTTCGGGTTCGTCCAAATCCTTCTCTTTCAAAGTCTTGGAGAGCTTGTCTCCAAATTTCTGCTGCCCACCCTTCCAGGCCCAGTTATTGGCTTAGTATTATTGGTTTTATGGCTGGTGGTACGCAAAGAAATTAACGCTGAGCTTGCAATGGTGGCCGATGGTTTTAGTCAATACCTTGGCCTTCTCTTTGTGCCTGCCGCAGTTGGAGTGGTTTTATTCCTGCCGCAATTAAAGGCAAATGCGTTTGCCATCATTACCGCTTTGATTTGTAGCGTCATCCTAACAATAGCCTCAAGTGCTGTAGTGGCTCGCTTTTTGAGCCAGAAGGATGTGCATGAGTGAAAAGCATTCCATCGTTGAAATCTGGGTCTATCTATCAGGTAGCCCCCTATTTGCACTGTTTATAACTTTGGCCGCATATCAAATTGGCCTCACTATATACAAGAGTGCAAAGCAAAATCCACTAGCTAATCCAGTGGCAATTGCAATCCTCATCGTTGCTAGCACTATCCAATTGATTGACATGCCCTACTCTACCTATTTTGAAGGGGCTCAATTTATCCACTTCCTGTTGGGCTCTGCAACCGTGTCATTGGCTATACCAATTTATCGAGGCCTTAGCAGTCTCAAAGGGAGATCGCTACCCTTGATTGCTGCACTCTGTTCTGGTGGTCTAGTATCCATCCTCAGCGCAGTAAGTATTGCAACCTTGTTGGGTGCGGACTCGAGCATCACAGGAGCAATGTATCCAAAATCGGTCACAGCACCGATTGCGATGGGAATCGCTGAGCGCATCGGAGTATCTCCTACCCTCACTGCAATCTTTGCAGTGAGTACCGGCATTCTTGGCGCTATCTTAGCGCCCTTTGTTCTGAACGCACTTGGCATGAAAGCTTGGTGGCAAAGAGGGTTTGCAATTGGTATAGGCGCACATGGTATTGGCACTTCGCGCGCCTTTAGCATTCATCCTGAAGCAGGAACTTATGCCAGTCTTGCAATGGGAATGAACGGGGTCATTAGTGCAGTTGCAATCCCCATCATTTACCACTTATTCAATAAGTAACTCACTAGCTTTACTCAGACTTGATTTGCGCGGCCTTCACAATAGAGCTAAATCGAATCAAGTCTCCCCTAATTTGTTCGCCAAATTTTTCAGGAGTGCCTGGAGATGGGAAAATGCCCATGGACAAGAGTTTGGCCTTACCTTCAGGTGAACTTAATATCTCGTTCAATGCTTGATTAATCTTCATAATGATTGGTTTTGGCGTTTTTGCTGGCGCCAACAATCCAACCCAATCATCAATTACAAAGTCTTTAACACCACTTTCA
>CANBYN010000019.1 GCA_947373615.1 Burkholderiaceae bacterium
GCCAGAGCCGATGATGGACGTAAAGCATGTGGCAGATGCAGTGCGCTATATTGCGGCATTACCGCTATCAGCCAACGTGCTCAATATGACAGTGATGGCAAGTGCTATGCCATTTGTTGGTCGGGGCTAAGGAGCCAATATGAAGCCTACAGTTTTACAGCTTAGTCCTATTTTGATCCCATCAGTCAGTCAAAAACTCAATGAGTTCTATGAGGTTCATAAGTATTTTGAGATTGATGACAAAGAAGCTTTTCTAGCCAAGCATGCTAAAGATGTGCAGGGTGTTGTGAGTGGTGGCCATACTGGAATTAGTAAGCTCCTTATGGAAAGACTACCAAATCTGAAGGTAGTTGCTGTTAATGGCGTCGGTACTGATGCAGTTGATATGGCGTATGCAAAGAGTCGCGGTATTCATGTTACTGCAACCTTTGGCGCATTAACTGAGGATGTTGCTGATTTAGCAATTGGTCTTTTGCTTGCAAGCTGTCGTGGGATTTGTTCAGGCGATCGCTTTGTACGAGAAGGTAATTGGGTGAAGTTTCCATCCCCAACTGCAATACCCTTATCACGTCGCTTTAGTGGCATGCGCGTGGGTATTGTTGGGATGGGCCGAGTAGGGCGTGCTGTTGCAATACGAGCTGCTGCATTTGGCTGTCCAATTCAATATACCGATCTCAAAAAAATGGATGACTTGTCTTATGGCTTTGTGTCAGATTTAGTAGAGCTTGCTCATCAAAGTGACGCTTTGATTCTTTGTGCTGCAGCAGATAAAGCTGAAGGTATTGTGAATTCAAAAGTTCTAGAGGCGTTAGGAAAAGATGGATTCTTAATTAATATCGCCCGCGGCAAATTAGTGAACGAGGTGGATTTAGTTGAGGCTGTTAAGGCAGGAAAAATTGCGGGTGCTGGTCTTGATGTATTTGTAGATGAGCCCAATGTGCCAGAGGTCTTACTGCAGATTGATTCAGTGGTCATGCAGGCGCACAGAGCTAGCGCAACTTGGGAGACTCGTACTGCGATGGGCAATATGGTTCTTGATAGTCTGGCGCAAGGATTGGCTGGCAAACGACCTGAAATGAGTCTTACTACTTAAAGGCGCACAATCAAATGAAAGCAAAATTTTTATTCGCTCTAATCTTTATTTGTAGCCTAGCGCAAGCTCAGCCTTATCCCAGCAAGCCTATTACGATCATCATTGGCTCTACCCCTGGCAGCACCAGCGATGGATTAGCGCGTGCTATTGGCGCAGAAATTACCAAAGAGACTGGTCAAGCGGTCATTGTCGATAGCAAGGCGGGCGCTTTCGGTGGGATTGCAGCTCAATACGTTGCTAATGCTAAGCCAGATGGTTACACCCTCTTTGTAACAACCAATACCACTCAAGCTGCAAACCCACACTTAATCAAGAAACTGCCATACGACCCAATCAAGGACTTCAGTCCAATTACTAAGCTTGTGCAAGGCTATATGTTGTTGGTCACTAATCCTTCCTTAAAGGCCAATTCAGTAAATGAGCTCATAGCACTTGCAAAAAAGGAACCAGGAAAATTAACTTTTGGTGCAGGTAGTTCTTCAGCTCGTGTTGCAGTTGAGCTATTTGAAAAGATGTCTGGTACTGAAATGGTCTACGTGCCTTACAAATCAAATCCTTTAGCTGTAATGGATTTAGTTGGCGGACAAGTGGATTTGATGATTGTGGATTTAACAACCAGTCTGCCGCAAGTTAAAAATGACAAGCTCAAGGCCTTGGGTGTTAGTAGCTTAACTAAATCTCCACTGGTTCCTAAATTGCCAACAATCGCTTCTGCAGGTGTTCCTGGCTATGAGTTCTCACATTGGAACGCATTGTATGGACCAGCAGGCATGGACATAGGTACGATTAAACGTATCAATGAACTGTTTACTTCGGCAATGAAAAAACCTTCAGTCAAAAAGTTTGTTGAAGACAATGGCATGGAAGTTTCTGTGAGCACGCCAGATGGATTATCAGTCTTCCAAAACGCAGAATTAAAGCGTTGGGGTCAAATAATTAAAGATGCTGGTATACAACCCGAATAAGGAGTCAGTATGAAAAATCAACTAAGAGCAGCACTCATTCTTTTATCTGCAGTCTTTTGTTTAAATGCATTAGCAGCATGGCCTGATAGAACCATCACCTTGGTGGTTCCATTCCCACCAGGTGGATCAACAGATCAAATGGCTAGAGCTATTGCCCCTAGGATGCAGGCTTCATTAGGTCAAAGCGTCATCATTGACAATAAGCCTGGTGCAACCGGTACGGTTGGTGCTGGCTTTGTAAAGCGCGCTGCTCCTGATGGATATACCTTGCTTGTAACTTCCCTGGGTCCGTTGGTGATTGCGCCACACTTATACCCAAGCGTTCCTTACAATGCTGCCACGGATTTTGATTACATTACCGTAGGGCTGCAGTCACCTAACGTATTAGTGGTTCCAGCTAATTCACCATATAAAACATTGGCCGAGTTAATTGCAGCCGCAAAAGCAAATCCAGGAAAACTTTCCTTTGGAAGTTCTGGAAGCGGATCTTCCGATCATTTGGGAACTGAAATTTTCTGGCAACAAACCAATACAACGGGAGTACATGTTCCTTATAAGGGTGGTGGCCCAGCAATTACCGATGCCATTGGAGGTCAATTAGATGCATTGTTTGCCAATGTAAACTCAGTAATTCAATACATTAATGCGGGCAAGCTGCGTCCACTTGCTATTGCTGGCACAAAGCGTTCGCCAGTACTACCAAATGTACCTACTTTTGCCGAATTGGGATACAAAGAGGTTGTGGCCTATGGTTGGCAGGCCGTTGCAGCACCTAAAGGTTTGCCTGCAGAAGTGAAAGAAAAAATCTATAAGTCTGTGATTGCCGCCCTAAATGATCCGCAAGTCAAAAAGAACTTTGTTGATCTAGGTTATGAGATTGTTGCGAATACTCCGGAGCAGTTTACACAATATCAGGCGCAAGAGAATGCGCGCTGGAAAAAGCTCATCGAATCTCGTCAAATCACTGCAAACTAACAGAATCACTATAAAAATATGAGCAATACTGAAACGCCAAAGATTATTGAGGTAAGAGTAATTCCTGTTGCTGGTGAAGATAGCATGCTCATGAACTTGAGCGGTGCTCATGGGCCTTACTTCACGCGTAACATCGTTATTCTCAAAGACAGCTCAGGCAATTTCGGCGTTGGAGAGGTGCCTGGTGGACAAAAAATCGAAGAAACTCTAAATAAGAGTGCTGAGATCATTATTGGCTCATCTATTGGCGCTTATAAATCCGCATTGAATACTGTTAGAGATAAATTTTCCACCTTAGATTCTGATGGTCGCGGTCTTCAAACCTTTGACCTGCGTACAACGGTGCACGTAGTCACTGCTTTAGAGGCTGCATTCTTAGATTTGCTCGGTAAGCACTTGGGTGTTCCTGTTGCAGAGTTGCTTGGCGATGGACAACAACGCAACTCCGTTGAGATGTTAGGTTATTTGTTCTTCTTGGGAGATAAAGCCAAGACGGATTTAGGGTATCGTTCTGAAAAAGATTCTGACGATGCTTGGTTCAGGGTACGCAATGAAGCAGCGATGACAACCGAAGGGATCGTGCGCTTAGCTGAGGCTGCATACGATAAGTATGGTTTCAAAGACTTTAAGTTAAAGGGTGGCGTATTGGTGGGTGAGACGGAAGTCGAGGCGGTTACAGCCTTAGCTAAACGTTTTCCTGATGCACGTGTCACCTTAGACCCAAACGGCGGCTGGTTGTTAAAAGATGCTATTCGTTTAATGCGTGATATGCATGGTGTATTAGCGTACGCAGAGGATCCTTGTGGTGCCGAGGGTATATTTTCAGGTCGAGAGGTGATGGCTGAGTTCCGCCGCGCTACTGGCCTACCTACAGCTACAAACATGGTGGCTACCGATTGGCATGAGATGCAGCATGCAATCCAATTGCAATCAGTAGATATTCCATTAGCGGATCCGCATTTTTGGACTATGGCTGGTTCAGTGCGAGTTGGTCAGATGTGTCATGAGTGGGGTCTAACTTGGGGTTCACACTCAAACAACCACTTTGATATCTCATTGGCGATGTTTACCCACGTTGCAGCTGCAGCACCAGGCAAGATTACTGCGATAGATACCCATTGGATTTGGCAAGACGGTCAGCGTTTAACTAAAGAGCCATTCCAAATTAAAGGTGGCCATGTCCAAGTCCCTAAAAAACCTGGTTTAGGCATAGAACTCGATATGCAAGAGGTCGAAAAAGCCCATTGTCTCTATAAGGAGAAGGCATTGGGCGCACGTGATGATGCTATCGCGATGCAATACCTCATTCCAAGCTGGAAATTTAATAACAAGATGCCATGCATGGTTCGCTAAGAGCCAGACATATAAAAAAATATTTAACAGTATTAATAGAGAGAGCAAGATGACAATCGCAGGCAACATGATTATTGGGCAAGAGCTGGTTAAAGGTTCTAAAAAAGCAATCTACGGAATTAATCCTGCTACTGGTGAGAATCTAGAGCCAGCCTATTTGGGTGGTAGCGCACAAGAAGTGGAATGCGCTTGCGCTTTAGCAGAACAAGCTTTTGACGTTTATCGTGAAACAGATTTAGAGGCCCGCGCAAAGTTTTTAGAGCAGATTGCTGCTAACTTAGCTGCCAATGGTCCCGCTATTGTTGAACGCGCTGGCTTGGAGTCAGGTTTACCAAAAGCACGACTTGAGGGAGAGTTAGGTCGCACCATGAACCAACTCAAACTATTTGCCGAAGAAGTGAGAGCGGGCCGCTGGTTAGGTGTGAAGATTGACACCGCCATGCTAGAGCGCACACCATTGCCGCGTTCGGATTTGCGCTTACGTCACATCCCGTTAGGTCCTGTTGCAGTATTTGGTGCAAGCAATTTCCCATTAGCCTTTTCTGTAGCGGGTGGAGATACTGCTTCTGCATTAGCTGCAGGTTGCCCGGTAGTTGTTAAAGGCCATTCTGCACACCCAGGTACTTCTGAATTGGTTGGTAAAGCCATCCAGGCGGCCGTGAAATCTTCTGGCCTGCCAGAAGGCACTTTCTCTTTATTGTTTGGTTCAGGTGCTGATATTGGTTCAGCATTGGTTGTTAACTCTAGAATCAAAGCCGTTGGATTTACTGGTTCACGCGCTGGTGGTGTTGCATTAATGAAGATTGCCGCTGCACGTCCCGAGCCAATTCCAGTTTATGCAGAGATGAGCAGTATTAATCCGGTATATCTCCTACCAGAGGCGCTCAAGAATCGTTCCGACAGCATTGCCACCGGTTTTGTGAACTCCATGTTGATGGGTTCAGGCCAGTTTTGTACCAATCCAGGTCTGTTGATCGTCAAAGAAGCCCCAGAGTTAGATGCTTTCATTAAAAATGTGGTTGACCTAGTTAGCACTGCAAATCCGACAACCATGCTAACTCCGGGAATCCATCAGGCATATGAGTCTGGTGTTGAAAAGCTGTCAGGGAATTCTAATGTTGAGCTATTGGCCCAAGCGCAAGGCAGTAGTGGCCCTAATCAATGTCGTGCCCATTTATTTACGACATCGGCACAAGCTTTCTTAAGAGATCACTCACTACGTGATGAAGTTTTCGGGTCATCCTCTTTGATTATTCGCTGCAAAACAGATGAAGAAATTTTGGAGTTAACCAACAGTCTTGAAGGTCAGCTCACTGCTACGGTATTAATGGATCAAGGCGATAACACTGTCTTTGTGAAAAAGCTCTTGAGCATCCTTGAGCGTAAAGTAGGGCGCATTCTGTTTAATGGTTACCCAACAGGTGTTGAGGTTAGTCATGCCATGGTGCATGGGGGGCCATTCCCGGCAACATCTGACAGCAGAACAACGTCAGTGGGAACGGAAGCTATTTGGAGATTCTTGCGTCCAATCTGCTATCAGGATTTCCCAAGAGATTTATTGCCTGAGGCATTAAAAGATCAGAGCTCTGTACCTAAGTTAGTCAATGGCAAGTAACTTAAAACGAGGCTTCCCTATGAAATCTAAACTGCTCGTATTTGTACTTGTAGCTTTTGCTTGCTTCAGTGTGCATGCACAGAGCACAGCGATTAGTTTTCCAGCCAAGCCCATCAAGATTATCGTCCCCTTTCCCGCAGGCGGAACCTCAGATGTACTGGCGCGCCTAATCGGGCAAAAGCTTGGCGATGCTTGGGGCCAGATGGTGGTTGTAGAAAATAAGCCTGGCGCTAGCGGTAATCTTGGTGCCGAAATGGTTGCCCATGCAATGCCTGATGGCTATACCTTATTACTCATGGATGTTGGCACTTTGGCAATTAGTCAGACACTCTACACCAGCTTGCCATTTAATGTACTGAAGGATTTTTCACCAGTAACCATGGTTGCTTATTCTCCTCATTTATTGGTTGCTAGCAATAAGACTTCATTTAATACGACGGCAGAGTTAATTGCTTTTGCAAAGAAGAACCCAGGCAAACTCAATTTTGCATCTGCTGCTGGAAGTGGTAGTGCCAACCATTTAGCTGGAGTCATTTTTGCTAAGCAAGCCGGTATTGAATGGGCATACATTCCTTATAAGGGTGGGGCACAAGCCATTACAGATCTAGGAGCTGGCCAAGTTGATGTGACATTCAATGGCATGACGGCCACCTATCCTCATGTCAAAAGTGGCTTGATTAAGTTAATTGCTGTATCAAGCCCTAAGAGGCTGGATACTTTGCCAGGAACGCCAACTGTTGCGGAAACGCTTCCCGGCTTCTTAACAGGTAGTTGGCAAGGTATTTTGGCGCCCGCTGGAACACCAGCACCCATCATCGAGAAACTCAATTTACAGATTCTGAAGATTCTCAAAACACCAGAAATTAAAGAAGCTTTAAAGACTGCAGGAGCGGATTCAGCGCCAACGACTCCTCAAGAGTTTTCGCGTTGGTTGCTGCAAGAAGTGCAGCGCTCAGCAAAAGTCATCAAAGATAACAACATCAAATTAGATTAAAGAACTAGATTAATTCCAAAAATGGAGACGGCGATGTATCAATTAGGTAAGTTAGCAAAATATTTAGGTATGGCGACCGTAGGTTTATTGGCAACAGTGAGCTTTGCGCAAACCACATCTTTTCCTGATAGACCAGTAACGATTGTGGTGCCGTTTCCCCCAGGCGGGGGAACCGATGCTGGCGCAAGGCTGATTGCACAAAAGTTATCTACCCGCTGGGGCCAGTCCGTCATTATTGATAACAAGGCTGGCGCGTCTGGCATGGTCGGATCTGAGTATGTATCTCGGGCAAAGCCAGATGGTTATACGTTGCTCATCGGCAATATCGGCACTTTCTCAATCAATCCATCCCTCTACAAAAAAATGCCTTACGACCCAGACAAGGCATTTGTACCGGTGAGCATGATTGCAGAATTGCCATACTTTCTCTTGGTTACCCCAAGTATGAAAGCCAACAATGTAAAAGAATTTATTGCTTTTGCAAAAGCCAATCCTGGAGCGGTTACCTATGCAAGCTCAGGTAGTGGAAGCGGCCCACATCTCGCGGGTGAGATGTTTGAAAAAGCGACTGGCTTAGACATGATGCATGTCCCATACAAGGGCGGCGGTCCAGCGGCTGCTGATGTAATGGCAGGGCACGTCAATATGTATTTCTCAACCGTACTGGAATCGATTGGTTCTGTAAAGTCTGGCAAGCTCAAAGCATTAGGTGCAAGCTCATTAGTGCGCTCACCAGCAATGCCTGAGTTACCAACCATAGCTGAGTCTGGTGTTCCTGGCTTTGATGCTGCTTCATGGATTGGAATCGCTGCACCAGCAGGAACTCATCCAGCACTCGTAGATAAGATTGCTGCAGATGTCAAAGCAGTGATCTCAGAACAAGATACAAAGCAAACGCTGATTCAGCAAGGCGCTACACCAATGCCGCTTTCGCCGGCAGCTTTTAAAGCTAGAATTGAAAGTGACCGAGTTCGTTATGCGAAAGTGATCAAAGACGGAAATGTTCAAGTCGACTAATTTCACCAACTATTTTTGTCTCCGACTTTGGCCACCCCAAGGGGTGGTTTTTTTGTGACGCACAGATGCCAGCACAATCAAACATGGATACCAGTAAAGAAAAAGCCCCTGAACTTTTTCTCAAGGGCTTTTGTATAACTGGTGGGTCGGGCGAGATTCGAACTCGCGACCAACGGATTAAAAGTCCGCTGCTCTACCGACTGAGCTACCGACCCAGTTAAGCCATAAATTATAGCAAGAACTTGGACGCCGTTCCTTTGGTTAGTAGAGCCTACCTCTCAGCCCTTGTATTTACAAGTTCTTATGAGTTGACCCGTCGGGCGACTGGTGGATTTTTGGAAAAATAGTCTTTAATTCCCCTCAAAATCGCGTCAGCCATTCTATCTTGATAGGCGTCATCATTTAAGCGCGCTTCTTCTTGGGGATTGCTGATAAATGCAGTCTCTACGAGGATTGAGGGGATGTCAGGGGCCTTTAAAACAGCAAAGCTGGCTTGCTCTACCTTTCCCTTATGTAGAGGTGCAAATCCACCAATTTGCCCAAGGATTGAGTTGCCAACTTGTAGAGAGTCTTTAATCTGCGCAGTAGTTGACATATCAAGCAGTAAGCTGGCTACTTGCCGGTCTTGAGTTTTGATATTGATTCCGCCAATTAAGTCTGATGCATTTTCTTTATTGGCAATCCAGCGTGCCATCGAACTACTTGCCCCCATCTGTGAAAGCGCAAATACCGAAGCACCCTTCGCATTCGATTGAATAAAAGCATCCGCATGGATAGAAACAAATAAATCAGCCTCTACTTTCCTGGCTTTTTGTACGCGCACATGTAATGGTACAAAATAATCACCATCTCTAGTTAAGTAGGGTCGCATATAGGCTTCACCTTCAATCTTATCGCGTAGTCTTTTGGCAATTGCAAGCACCACATTTTTCTCTCTCGAGCCCATAGAGCCAATGGCGCCTGGATCCTCGCCGCCATGACCTGGGTCGATTGCTATCGTGATTAAGCGTTTATATTTGGCTGGAGCAGGTGGCAATTTAATTTCCGGAACGGCTTGTGCTACGGGTGCCTTAGGAACTTCTTTTTTAGTTGCAAACTGCGCAATGAAATCTACTTCTTCATTCGACTTCACCAACGCATTTTCTTTGCGAGCGCTACTCTTGACTAATTCCATTAGAGGATCAGGGGGAGTGGTGGGGTACAGGTCAAATACCATACGGTAGTTGTATTCACCAACAGGATCAAGTGTAAAGAGTTGTGGTTTGATGGGTTCTTTTAAATCAAATACCAAGCGCACAATTCCTGGCTGAAATTGTCCAACTCGTATCTGAGATACATAAGGATCGTTTGGCTTTACCTTCGCTACCAAATCCTTAAGCGTTGGGTTGAGCTCTAAACCTTGAATATCAACGACGAGGCGATCTGGGTTGGTGAGGATTTGCTGGGTAATGGGGAGTGGTGTATCTGACTCTAAGGTAATGCGGGTGTAATCCTCAGAGGGCCATGTGCGCACACCCAAGATTTTGGCACCCCAGGCGATATCAACTTCACCAAGCAACAAGACAAAACTTAAAAACTTTACTGAAGTCTTGAGGTGACGCCTTCTGGATAGGATTATCTTTTTACCGCTCATAAGTTACTTGGTTGAATCTCGAGCATGACTTTCCGACCTTGTTCGGATAGTGCATTGATGGTAATGGTACGTTCATTCTCATCGGTGCTTGGGATTAATTCAATTTGGATATCAAAAGCAGGAAGAGTACCTTGTGCTTTATCTGGCCACTCAATCACGCAAAATCCCGGTACGTCAAAATGTTCTGCAAATCCGGCTTCTTGCCACTCGAGTGGGTCGCGCATTCTGTAGAGATCAAAATGGTGGATGGTGAAACGTTGATTATTTTTCTGGATGGGGTATGGTTCACATAAGGTGTAGGTAGGACTCTTGACGCGACCGCTGTGCCCCATGCCTTGGATCAAGTAACGTGCAAACGTGGTTTTACCTGCGCCCAGATCACCCTCTAGGGAGATGTTGAGATGGGACTCTACGTTTTGCGTCATCGACAGACCAAGACTAACGGCAAGACGCTTGGCGAGGTCCGCGGTTTCCGCTTCTTGCCTACAATGGTGCTTTAGCGATTCCAGTATTTGTGTCATTGCCCTCTAGTTTATTCAATTATTGAGATACATTCTGTATTCAACATGTCTTTATCTACTAATTCCAACCTTCCTGATGAATCCAAGCTACGAGCTTGGCTCAGGGAGCAGGCTGCCCATTTGGGTTTTGATGGGCTACGCATTACCGATACCCATTTAGGTATTGCTAGCGAGCGTTTACACCAATGGCTAGCTGAGGGGCATCATGGTCAGATGGCGTACATGCAGCGCCATGCTGATGTGCGATCCGATCCTCAGTTATTAGTTCCAGGTGCCGTGAGGGTGATTTGTGTTTCCATGAATTATCTTCCGATTGAAACAGATTTTGAACAAGAATGGCAACGACTTGAAGATCCATCACAAGCTGTAGTTTCAATGTATGCCCGAGGGCGCGATTATCACAAGGTGCTTCGTCATCGCCTTCAAGAGTTTGCCAAATTGATAGAAGAAAAAATTGGTGTGTTTGGATATCGGGTCTTTACTGACTCTGCACCCCTAATGGAGGTGGAGTTTGCACGTAAATCGGGATTGGGTTGGCGCGGCAAACATACTCTCTTATTGAATCGAGAATCTGGCTCTACTTTTTTCTTGGGTGAGATTTTGGTGGATGTGCCATTACCTATAGATCAAGAGCAAGAAGAGCATTGCGGGAACTGTCAGTCGTGTATCGACATCTGCCCTACTCAGGCGATCACCGCACCATACAAATTAGATGCTCGCCGTTGTATTTCTTACTTAACGATTGAAAATCCACAAGCCATTCCAGTGGAGTTTAGAAAGGCGATGGGTAATCGTATTTATGGATGTGATGATTGCCAACTTATTTGTCCCTGGAATAAATTTTCGAAGCGCACGAAGATGCCCGATTTTGCAAGGCGTCATGGTTTAGGTCAGGCCAGTCTTTTGCATCTTTGGTCGTGGACAGAGGCAGAATTTGAGCAACGTCATGAGGGAAGCGCCATCCGCAGAATTGGATATTCAAGATGGCGTCGTAATTTAGCAGTAGCGATGGGAAATGCTCTGGCTAGTTCCAGTGAGCTAGAGGTAGAGAAAGACTTGATTCGGGCGGCGTTAACCCAAGCACTTGAGGATGCGGATGCTTTGGTCGCGGAACATATTGAGTGGGCTCTAGCTACCCCGCCAGTTTGAGCATAAATTTACGCTAACTCTTACAATGACTACATGCCATCTGCCGACCAGCCTTACATCGATCCAAGTGAAATTGCCATAGAAGGTTCAGCGGCCCAGCGTTTTAAAAATCGCAGCGATGCCTTCTGGTCTGGAATTCGTGATGCGGCGGGTGCGCCTGCGTTGGTTCTGTTTGCCGGTATGGTGGGCTTTGGGGCCATGGGTAAAACCAATGGCATGGATATTTGGTTTACCAGTTTCACCAGCTTCTTTATGTTTGCGCTCCCTGGACAAGTAGTGCTGTTAGAGATGGCGATTACCGGATCCTCTGTGTTAGCGATTGCTTTAGCAGTCACATTAACTTCTACGCGCTTTATCACCATGACGGTGACACTCTTTCCTCAGTTTCACCACAAAGATCGCAATCGCAGTCTCTACGCTTCAGTGCATTTATTGGCAATGACGGCTTGGGCTATTTCCATGCGGGAATTCCACTCTATTGAAATCCGACATCGCTTAAGTTATTTTGTTGGACTGGGCTTGCTGTGTTGGCTCATCTCCGTGCCCGGAACCATCTTAGGGTATTACTTGGCAGGGATGGTGCCTGCGCCAGTGACATTGGGATTGGTTTTTATTAATCCACTATTCTTTTTGTTGACCTTTACTGAAGTTAAACCTTGGGTTAATCGACTTGCCATCTTTTTAGGTTGTATCTTTGGTCCGATTTTCTTCATGGTGGATCGTGATACCAGTTTATTAACTTCAGGCTTAGTAGCAGGCACCATTGCATATTTCATTGATCGCAAACTCTTACGCAAGAAAGCTGGGGTGATTGGATGATGGATACGGTAAATAATATGACCAATGCACTGTCTGGCTGGGGACTGTGGATTGCTTTGGTAGGGGCTTGCCTGGGAACCTATTTTTGTCGTGCCATTGGTGTATTGCTCTCCCAACGCATAAACCAAGACAGTGAAATTTTTCGTTGGTTAGCTGCTGTTACTTATGCGATGGTTGCAGCTTTGACTGTTCGCCTGATCGTGATGCCATTGGGCTTAATGTCAACAGTCCCTTTATGGATACGAATTTTGATTTGTGCTTTGAGTATTGGGGTGATGGTTTCAAGACCCACTAAACGTTTGGTCCCCGCTTTATTGACTGGAACTTTACTTATGGTGGGCTACGGCATCATTCGTTAATTTCCTAAAGATGCGCCGCTAAGATCCTAGCGATATGAACAGCCTCTCTTTGCGCGCCATCGGCAATTTGATGGCGGCAACTCGTACCATCAGCTACTACCCAACTGTCAGGAGATTTACGAATGCTTGGTAACAGACTGGCTTCAGCCATTTGCTTAGAGACTGCAATATGTTCGGCTTCATAACCAAAGCTACCAGCCATTCCACAACAGGAAGATTCAATGAGTTTAGGCTCTGCATTGGGAATTAGTTTGAGTAATTCCATGGCTGGGGTAACGGCATCAAAGGATTTTTGATGACAGTGCCCATGAAATAGTACTAACTTACTTGCTGACTTGAAGTGAAGTTTTAGCTTTCCTGATCGAGCTTCACTTGCTAAAAATTCTTCTAACAGTTGCGCTTGTTTTGAAATAGTCTTTGCACGATCACCTAGACCCATGACTAAGGCTTCATCCTTAAGGGTAAAGAGACATGAGGGCTCTAGGCCAATAATCGGAATATTCTTTTCTGCATAGGGCGCGATGTTATCTATTAACTCACTAAGCGTTTCCTTAGCCTTATCCACCATGCCTGCCGCAAGATAGGTCCTGCCACAACAAAATTCTTTTGAGCACGTATTCTGAGGCCCTGTTTTTGTTTTAGTGGCGCTCTTATGGGGGATGTGCACTCGATACCCTGCTGCCTTAAGAACCTTGAGTGCTGCGATGAGATTCTCATTTTCAAAATAGGCATTAAATGTATCTGCTAGGAGTACAACACCTTTATGGCCATTGACCTCCGTTGCCAATTGATCAGGAGTGTGCTGATAAGAAGAAATATCCTTTTCTTGATTCCAGAAAGTCTTACCTTTCCAAATTGGCAAACTTCTTTGCGCCGAAATTCCCATGATCCATTCTTGCAATTTTGCAACAATAGAAATGTGATTGCGAAGATTCAAAAGCTCTGGAAAGAGTGGGGTATTGCTAATGATGGAGGCGTATTTAGGTAAATATGCTACGGCCATATCGCGCATGGAGTGACCTACACGTTTTTTATAGGCAGATAAGAACTCAATTTTCATCTTAGCCATATCAACGCCAGTAGGGCATTCACGACGGCAGGCTTTACAACTGACACATAGCTCCATGACTTCTTTAATCGCATCACTACCGAGCGGGGAGGTTTCATCTTTGATGTCGAGTTGATTTGATAGTGCCAGTCGCAAGGTATTCGCTCTCCCGCGAGTGAGATGCTTCTCATCACGGGTCACGCGATAGCTTGGGCACATCACTTCTGCGTCAAACTTACGGCAGTGACCATTGTTGTTGCACATCTCTACTGCTTTGGCTAATCCCAATGCGGGATCTCCCCCGGTTCCAGGAGCTGTTGTTTCCTCTGTCACAGGATTGTTTTGCACATTCCAGGCGGACCAATCTAAGGCAGGTTGCAAGGGGATTACTTTGTAGCTTGGCGGAAATCTAAAGTTACTAGCGTCATCCATTTTCGGTGGATTGATAATCTTCCCGGGATTAAATAACCCCTTTGGATCAAAAGCAGATTTGATTTCTGCAAGGGCTTGGGTGATCTTTGGGCCAAATTGCCAAGAGATCCATTCCCCACGACATAGACCATCTCCATGTTCGCCGCTATAAGCCCCTTTATATTTGCGTACCAATGCTGAGGCCTCTTCAGCAACTGCACGCATCTTCTGCGCACCATCTCTACGCATATCTAAAATGGGACGGACATGTAAAGTGCCTACGGATGCGTGGGCATACCACGTTCCTCGCGAGCCGTATTTAGAAAACACCTCAGTTAATGCTTGAGTGTATTCAGCCAAACTCTCCAACGGGACTGCGCAATCTTCAATAAAGCTCACTGGCTTACCATCGCCCTTCAGGCTCATCATGATATTCAGTCCGGCTTTACGTACTTCCCATAAGTTCTTTTGCATGGAGGCCTCCGGCAATAACACTACAGACCCAGGCAAACCTAAATCGGCCATCAACTCTTGCAAGACTTTGAGTTTATCGAGTAATGGCGCATGCGCCTCCCCGGAAAACTCCACCAACAGAATTGCTTCCGGAGTTGGCGCTGTGTGATCGATTAATGCGGTTTCGATGGTGTTCTTAAAGCTCGGATTACTACGGGCCAAGTCAATCATAGTGCGATCGACCAATTCCACCGCGGTAGGG
>CANBYN010000020.1 GCA_947373615.1 Burkholderiaceae bacterium
TGAGTATGGCCAAGAGCCTCAATGTATTTTGACAATGCCACTTCTCGTTGGTCTGGATGGCGTTGAAAAGATGAGTAAGTCCAAAGGTAATTACATTGGCATCAGTGAGTCTGCTGGCGATATGTTCGGCAAGCTTCTGAGTATCTCGGATGATTTGATGTGGGACTACTTCACATTGCTGTCATTCCGCCCAATGTCCGAAATAGACTTAATGAAACAAGAAGTGGCTGCTGGCAGAAATCCAAAGGATTGCAAAGTACTTCTCGCCCAAGAAATCGTTGCCCGCTTTCATTCGCAGGCTGCTGCAGAAAAAGCTTTAGGCGACTTTAATCATCGCGCTAAAGGCGGTGTACCTGATGAGATTCCAGAGGTAAATCTTTTAGGCGCCCCAATGGGAGTCGCTAATCTTCTGAAGACTGCAGGACTAGCTCCATCTACATCAGAAGCCATGCGCAATATTGAACAAAATGGTGTAAAAATTAATGGTGCAATAGTATCTGATAAACATGTAAAGATTGAAGCTGGAACTTATGTGGTCCAGGTAGGTAAGCGTAAATTTGCGAAAGTTACTTTAACTTAAATATCTAAGTTGGCATTCCCGCTAGGTGGCGTTAAACCAAAGTGCTCGTAAGCCTGACGAGTTGCTACTCGGCCACGCGAGGTTCTTTGTAGATAACCTTGTTGAATTAGGAACGGTTCCAATACATCCTCAATGGTGTCACGTTCTTCACTAATGGCCGCAGCCAAGTTGTCAATCCCTACTGGGCCACCATCAAATTTATGCAAGATAGCTTCAAGCAATTTTCTGTCCATCACATCAAATCCGCTTGGATCTACATCAAGCATCATTAAGGCTGCATCTGCTATGGTTTTAGTAATGGTGCCGGTGCCTTTGACCTCAGCATAGTCGCGTACACGACGTAGTAGGCGGTTTGCAATACGAGGGGTACCACGTGCACGCTTTGCTATCTCTACAGCGCCTTCTGGATCAATGATTGCATTTAATAGGCTAGCTGAGCGTGTGATAATTTTGGTCAGCTCTTCTGTGGTGTAGAACTCAAGTCTTGCCACAATGCCAAAGCGATCCCGTAGTGGATTGGTCAGCATGCCTGCACGAGTAGTGGCGCCAATAAGGGTAAATGGTTTGAGGTCAATCTTGACACTACGAGCTGCAGGACCCTCACCGATCATGATGTCTAGACTGTAGTCTTCAAGGGCAGGATAGAGAATTTCCTCAACGATCGGAGAAAGGCGATGAATCTCATCAATAAAGAGTACATCGTTCGTTTCTAAATTGGTCAGCAATGCAGCCAGATCGCCAGGTCTATCTAGGACGGGGCCACTGGTTTGGCGTAGGTTTACGCCAAGCTCTTTAGCTATGATATGAGCCAAAGTAGTTTTACCAAGCCCAGGTGGGCCAAATAATAGGACGTGATCTAGAGCTTCTTGGCGTGCACGAGTTGCACTAATAAAGATTTCTAATTGCGCCCTTGCCTTGGTTTGTCCAACATACTCATCAAGCTGTTTTGGGCGCAATGCTCTTTCAAAGACGGCTTCTGCATTGCCTGCAGCACCGCTTACGATGCGGTTGTTCTCTGCCGGTAAGTCATCGGGAATAGAGCTCAGATCGTCTGTATGAATTGCCATGCTACGAGTTTAGTGGTGTTTAGCAATTAAGCCTTAGATAAATATTTTAAGCCCATCCGAATTCCATCAGACAAGGTTGTATCTAGTGGAATTTGCTTGAGTGCGAGAAGCGCTTCTTTTTCGGAATAGCCCAGCGCCAAGAGTGCTTGCAATACTTCGCTGCTAGCTTCAATCGCTTGAGGTTTACCGCCCGTAATACCAAGATCAGGGGCTAACTTACCTTTGAGCTCTAAACAGAGACGTTCAGCAGTTTTCTTGCCGATACCTGGTACTTGAGTTAGACGCCCAGCTTCTTGTAGGGCAATTGCTTGGGCTAACTCGTTGACGCTCATGCCAGAAAGTACTGCTAGTGCTGTGCGGGAACCAACACCGCTAATCTTGATGAGTTGCCTAAAGGCTTCACGTTCAGTTTCAGTCGCAAAACCAAACAGTTGTTGAGCATCTTCTCGAACTTGAAAGTGCGTTAGTAGAGTGATTTTTTGTCCAGCCTGCGGTAGCTGATACAGAGTACTCATTGGTACATCAACTTCGTAACCGATGCCTTGGCAATCAACCAGAAGTCTGGGCGGGTGAACTGAAACGAGAGTACCTTGAATGCGACCAATCATGTAGAGATCTTAACCTGTGATGTGTATTTTTATTTGCTGCGTTTGTTGGGAGCCAAGGCAGTGGTAATTGCTTTTGGTATTTGCGCATGATGGGCTGCACAAATAGCGACGCCTAGCGCATCAGATGCGTCTGTCCCTGGTGCGCGATTCAATCTTAGAAGGCGCTTAACCATCTCCTGAATCTGCGGTTTGGCTGCACGACCTGTGCCCACAATGGCTTGCTTGACTCGTAGTGCGCTGTATTCGGCGACTGGGAGCTTTTCAGATACAAGTGCGGCAATGACAGCACCCCTAGCTTGTCCCAGCATTAGGGTAGAGCGCGGGTTGACGTTTAAGAAGACCTCTTCAATCGCGGCAGACTCTGGGCGATAGGTCTCAAGAACTTCTTTAATGCCAGCGTAGAGAACGCCTAAACGCTCAGGCAGGCCTTTGGCTGGATCGCCGCTTTTAATCGTCCCAGATGCTACGTAGGTAAGTTTTTGGCCATCGACATCAATGACACCAAAACCAGTGGTACGCAAACCTGGGTCGATTCCAATCCAGCGCATGAGTTTAGATATCGCTTCCTGTTGTCTTAATGACGGAAGTGCCGTATGCCAGTAAAGATCATGGCTATGCCATGCTCATTAGCGGCTGCAATGATTTCATCATCACGCATACTGCCACCTGGTTGGATTGCACAACTTGCACCGCCATTCACAACGACATCTAAGCCATCACGGAATGGGAAGAATGCATCGCTAGCCACTGCTGAACCTTTCAAGCTCAAGCCTGCGTTCTCAGCTTTGATGCTAGCCATACGAGCAGAATCCACACGGCTCATTTGGCCTGCGCCGATACCGAGAGTCATTCCGTTAGCACAATACACGATGGCATTGGATTTAACGAACTTAGCAACGCGCCATGCAAACATCATGTCGTGCATTTCGCTTAGAGTTGGCAGACGTTTGCTGACAACACGCATCTCACTTTCGAGAACATTTTTAGCATCTGGCGACTGCACGAGTAGGCCACCGCCAACGCGTTTGAAATCAAAGGTATTAAATGCATTGCCCAAGGGAATCTCTAAGAGGCGCACATTTTGTTTGGCAGCAAAGATTGCTTTAGCTTCATCGCTAAAGCTGGGGGCAATGAGCACTTCCACAAATTGCTTGGAAATTGCTTCGGCTGCAACACCATCGCATGGCACGTTGAAAGCAATGATGCCGCCAAAAGCAGAGCTTGGATCGGTCTTGAATGCTTTTTGGTACGCCTCAAGGGCTGTAGAGCCAACGGCTACACCGCAAGGATTGGCATGTTTGATGATGACGCAAGCTGCAACACCGCCAGCATTACCAGTAAAGCTCTTAACGCATTCCCAGGCTGAGTCTGCGTCCGCAATATTGTTATAAGAAAGCTCTTTGCCTTGCAATTGCTTGTAATTGGCGAGAGCGCCATTGATGGGGTAGATATCTTTGTAAAACGCCGCAGATTGGTGTGGATTTTCACCGTAACGCATCTCTTGTACTTTTTCAAATGCGAGGTTCAGAGTTTCTGGGTAAGCAGAACGTGCCTTGTGATCGAGATCATCACCCAATGCTGAGAGATAGTTAGCAATCGCACCATCGTATTGAGCGGTATGAGCAAATACTTTTTTCGCTAAAGTTAGGTTTGTCTTATAAGAAACAATGTTTTTATTGGCTTTCATCTCTGCTAAGACTGGAGCGTAATCTTCAGGTGAAATCAATACCGTAACGTCTTGATGATTTTTCGCGGCAGCGCGCAACATAGCTGGGCCACCGATATCAATGTTCTCGACTGCGTCTTCAAACGAGCAGATTTCTTTAGCTACCGTTTCATTGAATGGATAAAGATTGATTACCAACATATCAATCGTATCGATACCGCGCTCTTTCAAGGCCGCCATATGCTCTGGTAAGTCTCTGCGAGCCAACAAGCCACCATGGACCATAGGGTGAAGAGTTTTTACACGGCCATCTAGCATCTCTGGAAATTTCGTTAATGAAGAAACCTCAACAACAGGCAGATTGTTTTCGGCCAATAGTTTTGCGGTGCCGCCTGTAGAAATAAGCTTAATACCTTGCTCATGGAGGGCTTTAGCAAAAGGCACGATGCCATTTTTATCGGAGACGGAGAGTAGGGCTGTACGGATCATGGTTTTCGGAGGGTTTAATTAAAAGAGAATGGCTTTGGAATCTTGGATGTTTACGTTTGCTTCAGAATTTGATGTTCAACGAGCTTTTTGTGAAGCGTGTTGCGATTAATGCCAAGGTATTGGGCAGCTAAGGATTGATTTTGTTTAGCATGCTGCATTACTAATTCCAGCATAGGCTTTTCAACAACCGTTAATACCATTTGGTAGATATCAGTCGGCGCAGTGCCCTTAAGATCATTTAGGTATCCCTGCAATTGGGTTTCAATACATTCGGTAATTGGGTGCTTATTGGTCATAACAATCAATCAATTCAAATAACTAAAAAATAAAATAAGAAAACTAAATAATTTGAATACAGCAATAACTATGCCGCCTCTAAAAATAATAAGCGGTCAGAATGGGATTTCATCTCCTCAAAATAATCATTGACCATTTGAAGCTGGGTTTTGCAATCATCCGCAGTATTCATGCGCTGACGAAAGGCATGTGAGTCACGCAATCCTTTGCAATACCAGCCAATATGTTTACGCGCGGTACGAAGGCCAATATGCTCACCATAAAACTCATAGTGATCTATGAGGTGGGCATTCATGATGGCCTGGATCTCATTGATCTCTGGGGTAGGTAACTTGCCACTCGTTTCTAGATAGTGATTAATTTCGCGAAAGATCCACGGGCGACCTTGAGCTGCGCGTCCAATCATGATGGCATCAGCGCCTGTGAGCTTTAAAACTTGCTCAGCTTTTTCTGGGCTAGTAATATCACCATTAGCGACTACTGGAATGTGTACGCTACTTTTAATTGCGGTGATTGTTTCATATTCAGCTTCACCATGATACAAGTCAGCCCTGGTACGACCATGCACCGTTAACATCGAGATTCCAGATTTTTCTGCAAGGCGTGCAATCTCGATCGCATTCTTATGTTCGCGATCCCACCCAGTGCGAATCTTCAAGGTAACTGGCACTGCATCTGGTCCTACACCAACAGCATTCACAACCGCTTCTAAAATTTGTTGCACTAATGGTTCATCGCGCAACAATGCAGAGCCAGCGGCTACATTGCAAACCTTCTTGGCGGGGCAACCCATATTGATGTCAATAATTTGAGCGCCGTGATCTACATTGATTTTTGCTGCTGCAGCCATCATCGCTGGATCAGCACCTGCGATTTGAACGGCGATGGGTTTGAATTCGCCTACATGGTTAGCGCGACGTTGTGTCTTCTCACTTTTCCATAGGAGTGCATTTGAGGCCACCATTTCAGAAACCGCATAACCCGCACCCAATTTCTTGCAAAGCTGCCTAAAAGGGCGGTCTGTTACCCCTGCCATAGGGGCTACAAATAGCTTATTTGCGAGGAGGTGAGGGCCAATGTTCATCTAAAAGGGAGCTTGGGCGGAAAGCATGACACTTTAGCACATTTGGATCTATATCTGCCTATTTTTTAGGCAAATTCCTTGCTTTAGATCAAATGGGGAATACTTGTCTTTTCAAGGCTATTTAAGCCCTTTAGCGCCTGCCAAACATCATCTGGCGAGCTAAGGCTGTTTTAACTGGTGGAATCCACTGGAGGGCGGATAAAGCCAAACCACGAGCCATCACAACTGGAGCTAGATTGGATGTAAATACCCTGGCCATAAAGTCTGTCAGGCCAATGGTGCTGGTTCTATCGAACTTTCGACTTTGGGCATAGCTCTGAAGTGCATTTACTACATTTGCTGGGGATTGTTCTTCTATGGATCCAGAGAAAACCCCAGCTAATTTTTCTGCCAATAAAAAAGCATCTCTCAAGCCCAAGTTCAAACCTTGGCCTGCTACTGGATGCAAAGTTTGTGCGGCGTTACCAATCCACACTTCATTGCCATTAGTAATTTCTTTGCGATAGTTCAAGCCAAGCTCATAAAGGCGACGATCTTGAATTTTTAGAAAACGTCCAATGCGCGAACCGAATTCATTTTGTAGTTCATTTAAGAAATCGACATCAGCAAGTTGCAAACGATATTGTGAAGATTCTGGTGAGCCGCACCAAACAAGATTCAGAATATTGGGACCGTAATGACTAGGCAGAACTGCCAATGGACCTTCGGCTGTGAAGCGCTCCCAAGCTTGATGAGGTGCTGCATTTTCAACCTCCACTAAACCGATGAGAGCTGATTGACCGTAGTCACGACCAGATTCGACCCAATCTTGCTTCTTGAATAAACCGCCTTCAGCATGTACGATGCATTTGGCGTCAATACTGGTCTCTTCACTTTGTTTGCCAACGTGTTGCCAAACAAAGTGAGGGCTCTTGGTTTGAATGGCTCTTAAGGCTTGGCGTAGGGTGATATGAATATCGCGATAACGAATGATATGGCCTAGCGCATCTTGATTGAGCTCTTCACGGGTCATAAGTGCACGACCAAAGCGTCCCGCTTGTGAAACATGTACACGATGGATTTGAGCCGATTCTTTTGGCCACGCATGAATCGTATTGAGCAAGAGTTTGCTGCCATGCGAGAGGGCAATACCGCGACTATCGGCATTTGCCAAGTCATCGTCGTTTACGGGGTTGCGATCAAGCAAGACAATCTTTGCTTCAGGAAACTTTTGTAATGTCCAGGAGGCACATGCGAGTCCGACTGGACCGCCGCCTTGAATCAAGATATCGCAACTCAGTGGGCTTCTCATTGAACTCATTTGTGTAGCGCCATCTCTATGCGTTTTTCATGAGTGCTTCAATCTCATTGGCTTTGACTGGAGCGCCACGAGAAATCAATTCACATCCTGAATCATTCAGAATTGCATCATCTTCAATGCGGATGCCGATATTCCAAAAAGCTTCATCTATCTCATCTGATGGACGGACATAGAGTCCCGGCTCAACAGTAATGACCATTCCGCTCTTGAGAATTCGCCATGGTTTTTCTTCGCTAGATAAATTGGTGATTTCACGATAAGAGCCAACATCATGAACATCCATTCCCAACCAATGTGAGGTGCGATGCATATAGAAATGGCGATAGGCGCCGGTTTCAATCGCGTTATCCAGAGAACCCACTTCTGAGAGTTTCAGTAGCTTTTCATCAAGCAATCCCTGGGTGAGTACTTTCAGTGCCGCCTCATGTGGCTGCATAAAAGAATTGCCTGGTTTAGTCATGGCAATGGCGGCTTCTTGTGCGGCCAAAGTAATGTCATACAGGGCACGTTGTGGCCCTGTAAATTTACCATTGACTGGAAAAGTGCGGGTGATGTCAGATGCATAGCCATCCAGTTCGCAACCTGCATCAATTAAACATAGCTCACCACTGCGTAATTCATTCGAGCCTGCACGATAGTGAAGAATACAAGAATTTGCACCACCAGCAATAATGCTGTTGTAAGCAACGCTTTGCGCACCACTATTGCGAAACTCATGAAGTAGCTCAGCTTCGAGTTGATATTCACGCATTCCCGGCTTGCATACTTGCATCGCACGAATATGCGCACGGGCAGAGATGGCTGCAGCGCGACGCATGATATCGATCTCATGAGCGTCTTTAAATAAGCGCATTTCATGAATCAGTGCTTCAACATCGTGAAATTCAGAAGGTGGGTTTATCCCAGAACGTGCTTGTCCACGCACTTGCTTCATCCAATGGCGCAAGCGCAAATCGTCTTCGGCGCTCTCAGCAAGGCGAACATAGACGGCAACTTGGTCAGTCAATATGTCGCTGAGTTTTTGATCTAATTCTTGATTGCTGCGCGCGTATTCAATACCTAACGTTTCAGGTGCTGCTTCAGGCCCAAGACGAATGCCATCCCAAATTTCTCGTTCGGGATCTTTAGGTCTGCAAAATAAGTGAGATTGAAGTTTAAAATTTTTTCCATTGCCTTCAACCTTCATTACGAGAGTGGCTCCGGGCTCTTCAAAACCAGTCAAGTAGTAAAAGTCACTGTCATGTCGATATGGAAATTCGCTATCACGGTTACGAGCGAGTTCAGGTGCAGTAGAGATAACGGCGATACCTCCACCAGTCTTGGTAAAAATTTTTTCTGCTAATTGATTTCTGCGAAGCTGATAAATATTCGATTTATTCATATGCTGCATTGAGTTCTTGTAAGCGTTGTGGGGTACCTACATCGTGCCATGGACCGATATATTTTTCACCAGACACTTTATTTTCCTCCATTGCCACTCTCAGTATGGGTGCAAGCTTGGCGGGAGCTCCAAATACTAGATCTTTAAATAGGTCTTTGTGATAAATCCCAATTCCAGAGAATGTAAGTTTTTCAGCGCCATCAAGGGCGGAGTTGCTGACCTTGGGTCCCTGAAGGTAGAAATCTCCCTCGGGGTGGTGGACTGGATTGGGAACCATTAATAAGTGAGCCAATATCTTGCGAGCATCTTGGCGCATCTTGGAGACAGTTGCTAAAAGCTGGGAAATCGGTAGGTCAGGACTAAATACATCCCCATTAATCACTAGAAAATAGTCTGTAGGAGTAATGATGGGTAGCGCCTTACAAATGCCCCCGGCTGTTTCTAGAGCGCTCCCCTCGGGTGAATATTGAATATGGAGACCAAATTGCTGCCCATTACCCAGGGCGACCTCAATTTTTTCACCTAGCCAAGCGTGGTTTATGACGACATTCTCAATTCCTGCCTTGACTAAAGATTCCAAATGCCATTGCAGCAAAGATTTATTTTTAATTGTTAAGAGCGGTTTTGGTAGGACATCTGTAAGAGGACGCATACGCTCCCCTCTTCCGGCGGCAAGTAAAAAGCAAGGTATGAGATTGTCCTGATTCATGATGAGCTGCCAATTATTCTTTATTGATTCGAGTGGATTCCAGAATTCGAGCCAAAGGTTTTAATTCAATATAGCGGCTTGCTGTAGCAATCGCATATTCCAGAACAAGCGGAATATCTTTGAGGTAGCCATCTTTACCGTCGCGATGAAAGAGCCTTGCAAAGATGCCAAGAACCTTGAGATGGCGCTGTAAACCCATCCATTCAAAATCACGATAGAACTGACCAAAATCGTTTGGCATTGGCAATCCTGCTTTGCGACCTTCTTCCCAAAACTTAATGACCCAATCAATTACTCGTTCTTCTGGCCATGCAATGTAAGCATCGCGCCATAGTGAAGATGCGTCATAAGTAATTGGTCCGTAGACCGCATCTTGAAAATCAATCACCCCCGGATTATTTGTTTTAGTCACCATTAAATTGCGAGAATGGTAGTCACGGTGCACGTACACTTTCGCTTGCGATAAATTATTGTCAATAATGAGTTCAAATGATTTTTTGATTTGTGCTTGTTGGAAATCGCTTAATTCAATATTGAGATGCTTCTTTAAATACCAATCTGGAAAGAGATCTAATTCACGTTTTAAGAGAGCTTCATCATAGGTTGGCAAAACATTGGGTTTAGTAGCCAATTGCATTTTTACTAGTGCATGTGTCGCATCTTTATAGAGATCATCTGCATTCTCATTATTAAGTTTTTCAAGGTAGGTTTCATTGCCCAAATCATTTAGTAAAAGAAAGCCATTTGCTATGTCTTTCTCCAAAATTTTGGGCACATTTAGGGTCGCCTCTGAGAGTAATAAGTCGACATGAATAAAGCTATCAAGTGGCTCATGCTGGGGTGGGGCATCCATGATGATCAAAGTCCGAAAATCGGGGTTTTTGGACTCGATCCGGAAATAGCGCCTAAAGCTGGCGTCGGCCGAGGCAGGGGCCAAAGTGTCTAGATCTAATTGCCAGCTAGGTTGCAGGCCTTTTAACCAGTTATGTAGGGTATTTAAGCGAGAGTCAGTCATGGTCGATTCGTATAATAAGGCGGGTCTGGATCCATGAGTCATTATCGCCGTTGCGCCGGCCTTTGCGCCCCTCTTTTTTTAGCTGTGACCCTGCGCTTAATGATGGGGGTGGCATTACTTCAATTCGCCCATTCAAGTCATGCTCAAGCGCCTGCGCCATTACCCTCCAATAGTCAGACTTCTGTGAACTCTGTATTGCTTCCAGACCGCGGTAATGTGACGATATTGAAATTGGATGATCAGTTGCGCGTTGGTAAGCCAATTGATGATGACAAAGCGCTCACATTTACTTCTAGCGATGCTATTAGCGGTGTAGTTGAGCGCGATATGCATTTAATAGGTCGCGCACAAATTCGTCGCAATGGAGCGGTTCTTAAGGCCGACGAAATTACTTACGACCCAGATACTGATATAGCAGATTTGCTGGGTAACGCTCAATTAACCAAAGGTAATACTACTTTTAAAGGCCCCAGAGGACAATTCAAAGTAGATGCTCGCACAGGAGAGATGGACGCGCCTGTTTATGAGTTACGTGATAACGGTGCCAATGGAAATGCCAAAAAATTAACCATTGAAAATTCGGACATCTTTGTATTCGACAAGGTTACATACAGCACTTGCACTCCCGAAAATATGGATTGGTATTTCACGGCGAGCAAGATGGAAATTGATAATGAGCAAAAAGAAATGACTGGTACGGATGGGGTGATGCGCTTTTTTGATGTGCCCATTGCTTACATTCCTTATTTCTCTGCTCCAACCAGTGGACAGCGTCGCACAGGTCTTCTTGCTCCGGTAATAGGCTATAGCTCTAATAACGGATTGGATATTACTCAACCATATTATGTAAATATTGCGCCCAATCGTGATTTGCTAATACTTCCTCGTTATATGAGTGAGCGGGGTGTCATGTTGGGTGCGCAGTACCGTTTCTTGGATAGACAGTACTCTGGTTCTGCATTGGGCGAATACATGACCTATGACCAGAAAACAGGCACTAGTCGCTGGAAGTATGATTGGCAGCAACGTCAAGTTTTTTCTGGCGATCTTGGACTTGGTGGTGTGCCTTTGCCTGGTGCTTGGACGGGATATGCCAATATGTCTAAGGTTTCAGATAATCTCTATCCCACGGATTTCTCTCAAAGTATTGCAGGGTCTGTGACGAGTCAGTTTCGTCAAGAGGTTGGAACTACCAAGAGTCTTACGGGTAGCTTGAGCAATTGGAGTGTTGGAGCTAAAGCAACCACTTTCCAAACCCTGCAACCAGATCTAACCTCAATAGTACAGGCGCCTTACAATATTTTGCCTAATATCACTGCTGTCTATAACAATCGCATCACTCCAGCAGTGTCAGATGCAAGCGGAAAGTATCTAGCGCTTCCCAGTGGGCCAATAGCCACTTTCTCATCTGATTACACGCGCTTTGCATACAACATTGGCGGTAACTTAGCTGCAACTGCGCCAGGTGTCTATAGCCAGGCCGATCGAACCGTCATCAAAGGGGCTTTGTCGCTGCCTCAAGTCACGCCTGGCTATTACATTACGCCTAAGATGAGTATTCAATCAAACACCTATAACGCTACTGCATTCGTGCAGAGCAGCGCGCCTGTTGCACAGGGATTCACAATTCCAACCTTTAGCCTAGACTCTGGCTTAGCGCTTGAGCGCGAAGCTGCTGAGTTGAAAGGTTTCTTCGGTCGAGATATGCTGCTGACAATGGAGCCAAGAGCATTCTATCTTTACACTCCTTATCAAAATCAGTCGCAAACTCCAATCTTTGATACGGCTGATGCAGGTTTTGGCGTTTCTCAAATTTTTAGTGAGAACGTTTTCGTAGGTAACGACCGTATTGCTGATAGCAATGCTGCAACACTGGGTCTGACTAGCCGAATGATCGAGGCCAATACTGGAACTGAACGTGCTAATGTTACGCTTGCGCAGAAACAACAGTTTACAGCTCAAAAAGTGGGCTTGAATGGCAATATTCAGAACCCTACGACATATTCAGATACTTTGGGTTCGGGCTCTGTTCGTTTGCTTGGAAACCTGAGTGCAGATCTGTTTGGACAATACAACACGCAACTAAATCGTTTTGTGCAAACCACGGTTGGCGCTAGCTGGCGTCCAACACCGGGCCGCAGTTTAAATTTTGGATATCGTAACGTCTGGTCACCACCAGTACAAGCTTCAGTACAAAATAATCAGCCTTTTGTGCCGTCCGCCACAACCACTGATCAATACAATATCTCTGGGCAGTGGCCCATTACACGAGAGGTTTCAGTATTGGGGCGTTGGGGTTATGACGCTTTGAGTACTAAAACCTTAAATTCCTTAGTAGCTCTGGAATGGACGCGAGATTGCTGGACTTTCCGCGGCGCATACTCTCAAGTGCTAAATACTTCCCAGACAACCACGACCCAAATCCTTTTTCAAGTAGAGTTTAGAGGCTTTGCTAGCGCTGGTAGTAGTCCAGTTGATATCATGAGGCTAAATGTTCCTGGATATTCGCCAACCACTAAGACAATACCACCCTCAATATACGAGAGTTATCAATGATGCTTTGTAGGAATCGTTTTAATTATATTAGCGCCCTCATTCTATTTTCTTGGATTGCTTTGTTTGCCAATTTTAGTTGCGCACAAGATACTGCTCAGACCACTAACACAAGTAGCAAGATTCGCAATATCGATGGAGTAGCGGCAGTAGTTAATACGGGTTATGTGACCCGCAAAGAAATTGATGATCGAATTTCTGCTTTAAAAAAACAAGGGGCAAAACTTCCTGATGATGCCACTTTGCGCAAGACTATTTTTGAGCGATTAATTATTGAAAAAATTCAATTACAAAATGCTGAGCAAGAGGGCATAAGAGTAACTAATAAAGAATTAGATAAAATTATTGATGATATTGCTGTAAAAAATAAATTAACGATGGCTGAGTTCAAGGCAAAAATTCTTGCCTCAGGTAGTTCATATGAGCGTTATCAAGAGTTGTTGCGGAACGATATTATCGTGAGTCGTTATCGTGAGCGTGAGGTTGAGCAAAAAATCAAGATCTCCGATGCAGAAATTGATAACTTCATCTTGGAGCGCAATCGAGCAATAGCGGGTGGTAGTGCACAACGCTCCACACCAGCGGCAAAGGGTGAGCCAGAAGAAATCGATGTTGCTCAGATATTTATTCCGGTAGATTCTAGCGCTGGCGCTCAGGCTGAGGGTAAAAAGAAAGCAGATGCGCTATTACGTCAAGCAAGAGGAGATGTTGATTTTTTACAGCTTGGTGCAATGGCCGCGAAAGATGATCCTAAGATTAAATTTCAAGAGTTGGGATATCGCACTCCCGATCGACTGCCACAACTTTTTTATGAGGCCGTTAGAAACACTGGCGGTGGCCAGGTGGCTAGTTCAGTTGTCAAAAGCCCGGCTGGTTACCACATACTAAAAGTACTAGATCGTCGGGCTATTGCCGCCGCACCTTCACAGCAGCAAGCTGTATCACAAGAGCCTACTTCGACATTACCTCAGAATATTATGGTTACCCAAACTATGGCTCGTCATATCTTGTTGCGAAGTCGTGCAGGTTTAAGTGATCAGGATGCGGAGAGGCGTTTGCAGGGCTATCGTGATCAAGTTCGCGCCAAGACTGCTGACTTTGGGGAACTTGCAAAAAAATATTCTGAGGATGGTTCGGCTGCAAATGGCGGAAATTTAGGATGGATGGGCCCTGGTGATCTTGTTCCAGAGTTTGAGCAGGCTATGAATCGCTTGCAGCCAGGAGAGGTAAGTAACCCAGTTCAGACAGAATTTGGTTGGCATTTGATCCAAGTGTTAGAGCGTCGAGAAGTCCAACTGACAATTGAAAAACAACGACAGTTTGCGCGAGCAGCGATTCGCGAAAGAAAATTTGAGCAAGCCTATCAGGATTGGTTGCGAGAGTTGCGTGATGGAGCAACTGTAAAAATCCTGAACGCAGAAGATGCAGCATCCAGCGACCC
>CANBYN010000021.1 GCA_947373615.1 Burkholderiaceae bacterium
AACTTCGCATCAAGAAAGTACCGATGACAAAAATTAATAAAATCTTAAGATTGGGAAAGCCACCACTAGCCAACCATAAGGCCCATAGAGTAGGCCAAAGAAGTAAAAGAGTACCAATAGGTTTATCCAACCTAATCAAATAGCCGTAAGAAGTTAAACGTTCCTTGAAGTTCATTGCATAATTATCAAGCCTTTAGAAACTCCG
This sequence comes from Burkholderiaceae bacterium, assembly GCA_947373615.1. GTDB lineage: Bacteria > Pseudomonadota > Gammaproteobacteria > Burkholderiales > Burkholderiaceae > Polynucleobacter. The sequence continues at coordinate 206 of CANBYN010000021.1, forward strand.
CACGAGATCCCAGCCAGCGCTCTAAATGACGCTCCACCAAGTCTGTATGCTCTTGCAATAAGCGATCGGCCGCCTGTTGGGCTATCTCAATTAGCCAAGCATCCCTCTGCAAATCGACAAAACGGAGCATCGCATCCCCAGATTGCTTTGCCCCTAGCAATTCTCCAGGGCCGCGAAGCGATAAATCTCTCTCTGCAATCACAAAGCCATCAGAAGTCTCACGTAAGGTTTGCAAGCGCTCCTTCGCCGCCATAGAAAGCGGTTCGGCATACATCAGAATACAAACTGAATCGGCAGACCCCCTGCCGACACGACCACGTAACTGATGAATCTGTGCATAACCAAATCGTTCGGCATGTTCGATAACCATTAAGGCTGCATTAGGGACGTCCACCCCCACCTCAATCACGGTGGTTGCTACTAACAACTGAATCTCATTTGCCTTAAAAGCAGCCATGACGGATGCTTTTTCTTCTGCCTTTAATCGCCCATGAATCAGGCCAACCTTAAAGCCCGGCAATGCCTGAGTCAGTTGCTCAAAACTTTCCACCGCCGTTTGTAATTGAAGCACTTCAGACTCTTCAATCAGCGGACAGACCCAATACGCCTGAAATCCTTTTGAGAGCCAACTTTGCAGACCTCCAATTACCTCATCACGACGACTGGCCTTAACCACTTTGGTGGTAATCGGTTTACGGCCTGGGGGTAATTCATCGATGACTGATATATCTAGATCAGCGTAATAAGTCATTGCAAGGGTTCGAGGAATAGGCGTAGCTGACATCATTAGTTGATGGCAGTAGAAAAGTTCGGAGCCAACACGTTGCTGAATCTCTAAGCGCTGCCTAACACCAAAACGATGTTGCTCATCAATCACCGCTAAACCCAATTTTGCAAAGCTCACACTTTCTTGAATCAATGCATGAGTGCCAATAATTAATTGCGCTTGACCGCTCTCAATCAGATCCTGGGAAAGTTTTTTTTCTTTGGCCTTCAGACTACCAGAGAGCCATGCAATCTGAACCCCCAAAGGTTCGAACCATTCCCTCATCTTTAAGTAATGCTGTTCTGCCAATATCTCGGTCGGAGCCATGACGGCGGCTTGATAACCTTGATCTATGACTCGTGCAGCTGCCAAGGCTGCCACTACTGTTTTACCACTTCCCACATCACCTTGTAGCAGTCGATTCATAGGAAAGGATTTTAATAAGTCACCTCCGATTTCTGACCAAACACGATTTTGTGCAGACGTCAATTTAAAAGGAAGTGCTCCCTCTAAACCTGTTTCGATACTTTTTTCATTACCGGTTACTTTTACAAAGCTAGGGGCATGTCTTTCTCTACGAATTGCATGCGCACGCTTTAGGGAAATTTGTTGCGCTAGAAGTTCTTCGAATTGAACACGTCGCCAAGCAGGATGGGTCCGCTCAAGTAATGCCTGAGTATTAGCTTCAGCAGGTGGCTGATGCAAGTAGGTGATAGCAGACTGTAAGTTTGGCCAATCATTACTGGGAAGTAATTCTGCCATTAATGTTTTTGGCAAGAACTCAGCCAAACTATCTTGCAGACTGGGATCACGCAAAGCCTGAGTAACGGCTTTGCGAAGAATTGTTTGTGACACTCCAGCGCTTGCTGGATATACCGGCGTCAAACTCGTAGGTAAAGGCGCCTCTGCGGCAACTGCTTTTACTGTAGGGTGAACCATTTCTGGTCCCTGAAATCCTTCACGCACCTCGCCGCGAACCCGAATCTGCGACCCTACCGCCATTTGCTTTTGCTGACTGGGATAGAAATTCAAAAAACGGAGATTTAAGCTCTCAGTCTCATCTTCGATGGTCACTACCATCTGCCTTCTAGGGCGAAACAAGACCTGATTACGAATCACTACCCCCTGAGTCTGGGCAGCACTAAATCGACCTTGATGGATAGCCTCCTCAATATTCAGCAACTCAGTTTCATCCTCGTAACGAGATGGAAGGTGCAAAGCAAGGGCCATAGGGGTATCTAATCCCATCTTTTGGAGAGTGCTTGGCGTTTGTTTCGTAGTCATCGTTAAAATCTAATACCTGATGGTAATGCTATGCAACTCTCCGACTTCAATTACGAACTCCCTTCCTCTCTAATTGCCCAACATCCATTGGCCAATAGGACTGATAGTCGCCTACTTGTGGTCAAGGCTGACGGGGCAAACTGCGTCCAATTATTAGATCTTCAGTTTAAGGATATTCTTAGTCTTATAAAGCCAGGGGATTTATTGGTCTTCAATGACACCAAAGTCATTCCTGCAAGATTACATGGCAAAAAGGAGACCGGTGGCATTGTCGAACTCCTGATCGAACGTATTAGCGGGGATAAGCAGGCTTGGGTTCAAATCAGGGCCTCTAAGGTTCCAAAGGCTGGTTCGATTGTGCATGTCCACAATCTGGCAGGGGAAACCTTTGCTGTTGAGATGATTGGCTATGACGGACGCTTTTATGAAGTCCGCTTTCCTGAGAATGTGTTTGGATTGTTAGAGCGTTTTGGCGAACTTCCTTTGCCACCCTATATTGAACATCAACCAGACGGTGAAGATGCGCAGCGCTATCAAACCGTTATGGCAAAAAATCCCGGGGCAGTTGCCGCGCCGACTGCCGGATTACATTTTGATGAAAACATTTTGCAACGGTTAAATGATTTAGGCGTGCACCAAGCAAGCATTACCTTACATGTGGGTGCTGGTACGTTTACACCAGTACGTGAAGAGGACCTCTCCAAACACAAAATGCATCATGAGTGGTTCTCGATTCCAGATGAAACCCTCAAACTAATTGAAAAGACTCGCAGCAATGGCGGACGAATCATTGCCGTTGGCACCACCAGTCTAAGAGCCTTAGAGAGTCAGGCGATCAGCCATAAGACTAGCGGCGAAACCAATCTCTTTATTACACCTGGTTTTCAATTTAAAACGGTTGATTGTTTGCTGACCAACTTTCATCTGCCAAAATCAACCTTATTAATGTTGGTAAGCGCCTTTGCAGGCATGGGGAATATCCTCACTGCTTATCAACATGCTATTGATCAGAAATATCGCTTCTTTAGTTACGGAGATGCGATGTTTCTTTGTCGACTTGAGAATACAACACCATGACCAAACCAGTTCATTTCAATATTTTGGCGCGTGACTCCCAAAGTCCCGCCCGTCTTGGTCAGCTCGATCTGCCGCATGGTAGCGTTCAAACACCAATCTTTATGCCAGTAGGAACCTATGGAACCGTGAAGGCAATGACACCGCGCGATCTTAATGAAGCTAAAGCGCAAATTATTTTAGGTAATACTTTTCATTTGTGGTTAAGACCGGGTTTGGATGTCATCAAAAAACATGGTGGCTTGCATCGCTTCATGGGCTGGAATAAACCCATTCTCACAGACTCTGGTGGCTTTCAAGTTTTCAGCTTAGGTGCACTACGTAAAATTTCTGAAGAGGGTGTAACTTTCGCATCACCAATTAATGGCGACAAACTCTTTATGTCTCCAGAAGTATCGATGGAGATTCAGGGGGTGCTTAATAGCGACATCGCCATGCAATTCGATGAATGCACTCCTTATGAAATTAAAGGTCAACCCACCTCTGAAAAAACAGCTCGTGCTTCACTTGAAATGTCTTTGCGTTGGGGTGATCGCTCCCTAAAACGCTTTTATGAACTCAACACAGGTAATGGGCTCTTTGGCATCGTTCAAGGAGGGATGTTTGAAAATCTTCGTGAATTCTCTTTAGATGCAGTCAGTCAGCAAGGTTTTGATGGCATTGCTATTGGCGGCCTCTCGGTCGGGGAGCCAAAGCCCGAATTTGAGCGTATTTTGAATTTCACAGCACCCAAACTGCCTGAGCACATGCCTCACTACCTCATGGGAGTGGGGACTCCTGAAGACCTCATTTTGGGGGTTAGTCTAGGAATCGACATGTTTGACTGTGTCATGCCTACCCGCAATGCTCGCAACGGCTGGCTCTTTACCCGCTTTGGCGACCTCAAGCTACGTAATTCCGGGTATAAGGACGATGATCGTCCTGTAGACCCCACCTGCGTCTGCTACACCTGCCAAAACTTCACTAGAGCCTATTTAAACCACCTCCAAAAGGCAAATGAAATTCTAGGATCCCAGCTCAATACGATCCATAACCTGTCTTACTACCTCCAACTCATGACTGAAGTCAGAGAAGCACTTGGCAAGGACCGATTTAGCGCCTATCGCGAAGAATTTCACACCAATCGCCAGCGTGGCGTAGAGCCTGGGCAGGATTAATTACCCCTACAGAGGGCAAACACCCCTCAAATCAGCTCCAAAGCCCCACACAGTTTAGAATTGCGGGTTTACGGCTTTACTTAATAGCCTAAAAAGAGCAGTTTTCAAATAGTCTTTAACGGAGGTTTTGTATGTGGATTACTAACGCTTTTGCCCAGGCTCCAGCCGCGGGTGTAGATTCTGGTGGCTTGATGAGCTTCCTCCCCCTTATTTTGATGTTTGCAGTGCTTTACTTCATTATGATTCGCCCACAAATGAAGCGTCAAAAAGAAACTAAAGCCATGCTTGAAGCATTATCGGTTGGCGATGAAGTTGTAACAAGTGGCGGGATTATGGGCAAAGTTACAGCATTAAAAGACCAAATCATTGTTGTTGAAATTTCTGCAGGTATTGAAGTGCAGTTGCAAAAAGGCGCTATCACTACAGTCTTGCCAAAAGGCACCCTGAAGTCCGCTTAATGCATTTGCTTATTATGTCTTACTAAAAGTATCTCAATATGAATCGCTACCCTCTCTGGAAATATCTAGTCATCGCTGTTGCCTTACTCATCGGTGGACTATATTCATTGCCCAATTTCTATGGAGAGGCTCCAGCGGTTCAAGTCTCGTCCGCCAAACCAACCATCAAAGTTGATTTGGCGACACAGTCTCGTGTTGAAAAGATTTTGGCTGAAGCTGAGATTAGCAACACTGGCATTTTCTTTGAAGTTGCCGGCAATGTTGGCTCCATCAAAATTCGCTTCAATAACACTGATACTCAATTACGTGCACGCGATCTCATACAACAAAAATTAAATGTCGATCAGAACGATCCTAATTACATTGTTGCTTTAAACCTTTTATCCAATACACCTGGCTGGCTGAGTGCCATTAATGCTCTGCCTATGCCTCTAGGCCTTGACCTTCGTGGTGGCGTCTACTTCCTCTTGCAAGTAGACATGAAAGGTGCGGTTCAAAAGAAAGTTACTTCATTAGGAACTGATATTCGAAGCCAATTGCGTGATAAGAATATTCGCCATCAAGGCATTGAACGCGGTACTGATTTTATTTCGATTAACTTCGGCAACACAGCCGATGCTGATTCAGCCAGAACAGTGTTGATGACTAGTCAACCAGAACTAATTTGGCAAGTAAAACCAACTGGTCTTTCTCCAAAGTTAGTAGGTGAATTCAAACCTGCGGCTTTAAAAGAAATTCAGGATAACGCCGTTAAACAAAACATCATTACCCTAAACAAGCGTGTAAATGAATTAGCAGTTAAAGAACCTGTGATTCAGCAACAAGGTGCAGAACGCATCGTGGTGCAATTACCAGGCGTACAAGATACTGCGCGCGCTAAAGATATTATTGGTCGCACAGCAACCCTAGAATCTCGCTTAGCTGATCCACTCCTTTCGACAATTGGCTTGGGCGAAACACCGCCTCCAGGTATGGATACATTTCGTTTCGGTGAAAACCGCTTGGGTGTATTTAAAAAATCCGTCATCTTTAGCGGTGATCGCATCACTGATGCTAGCGCAGGCTTTGACCAAAACCAACGTCCTGCAGTAAACATCTCCTTAGATGCTGCCGGCGGCCGCGTAATGCAGGAAGTGACTCGCGAGAACATTGGCAAACCAATGGGTATGATCTTGTTTGAAAAAGGTAAAGGTGAAGTACTCACCATTGCTACTATTCAAAGCGAATTTGGCTCTAAATTCCAGATCACAGGACAGCCAACAACCGAAAGCGCTAATGACTTAGCTCTTCTATTGCGCGCAGGTTCATTGGCAGCGCCAATGGAGATAATTGAAGAGCGCACTATTGGACCAAGTTTAGGTGCAGAGAATATTGAAAAGGGATTCAAATCCCTCTTAATTGGCTTTGCCGCAATTGCCATTTTTATGATGGTTTATTACTTGCTTTTTGGCACCTTCTCCGTAGTTGCTTTGGCAGTAAATTTAATACTACTGATCTCGGTGCTTTCCATGCTGCAGGCAACTCTTACCCTGCCAGGTATCGCAGCGATGGCTTTAGCGCTCGGAATGGCGATTGACTCAAACGTATTGATCAATGAACGTATTCGTGAAGAATTACGCAATGGCGCCTCACCACAAACTGCGATTGCAGTTGGCTTTGATAAGGCTTGGGCAACTATTTTAGACTCTAATGTCACCACCTTAATTGCCGGTCTTGCCTTGCTAGCTTTTGGCTCGGGTCCTATTAAAGGCTTTGCAGTCGTTCACTGCTTAGGTATTCTGACTTCAATGTTTTCTGCTGTCTTCTTCTCACGTGGTCTTGTCAATCTTTGGTACGGCAAACATAAGAAAGTTCAAAAACTCGCTATCGGCCAAGTTTGGCGTCCACAGGAGAAATAAGTCATGGAATTTTTTCGGATCAAAAAAGATATTCCTTTTATGCGCCATGCATTGGTGCTTAATGCGATTTCTTTAGTTACCTTCTTAGCCGCAATATTTTTCCTCTGGCACAACGGCCTGCACCTGTCTATTGAATTTACAGGCGGCACTGTAATGGAAGTAAGTTATCCCCAAACTGCGCCACTGGAATTGATTCGTGAAAATGTGGAGAAGCTTGGATATGCAGATACCCAGATTCAAAACTTTGGTAGTTCACGCGATGTGATGATTCGACTACCTTTACAAAAGGATGCTAGCGGTAAATTAATACCTTCTGCCGATCAAAGCGCTGCTGTGATGCAGGCACTTGAAACTGCTAGCTCTGGCGTCAAACTTCAGCGCGTCGAGTTTGTAGGCCCTCAAGTAGGGCAAGAATTGGCAATCGACGGCTTAAAAGCACTCATCTTCGTCATAATTGGCATCGTTGTTTATCTTTCCTTTCGCTTCGAATGGAAATTTGCGCTTGCCGGCATCATCGCAAACCTACATGACGTAGTCATTATTTTGGGCTTCTTTGCCTTTTTCCAATGGGAGTTCTCCCTCTCTGTTTTGGCGGCGGTTTTAGCAGTATTAGGCTATTCCGTAAATGAGTCTGTGGTCATCTTTGACCGTATTCGCGAGAACTTCCGTAAGTACCGAAAAATGAACACACGCGAAATTATCGATAACGCAATCACTAGCACTATTAGCCGTACTGTAATTACTCACGGCTGTACTGAAATGATGGTTCTTGCCATGCTCGTATTTGGTGGCCCAACACTGTTCTACTTTGCCCTGGCTTTGACCATTGGTATCTTGTTTGGTATTTACTCTTCAGTCTTCGTTGCCGCAGCTTTAGCTATGTGGCTTGGCGTAACACGCGAAGATTTAGTCAAAGGCGATAAAAAGCCAGATGATGACGCTCGCAATAATGACCCCAACTTTGGAGCAAGAGTTTAAAATCTTACTGAAATTAATCAATTAAAATTGATTTGTTGATCTAGGGCAGCTAGGATTCTCTTAGTTGCACCTTGATGTTCAAGCGAGTAGGCCTTTGCAGCCTTGCTCATTTTAGATAGCTCAGCAGAATTCAAGAGCAAGGCTTTTAAAGCCTCCATCAAGGCGATTGGCTCACCCAAAATTAAATCACCCTTAATGCGTTTGGCTGCCCCTGCAGTGATGGCATCTAAGGCTGCCTGCTGAAAGTTATAAGTATGCTCACCTAATAAAACTGGGCAGCCAGCTGCGCAGGCCTCTATAAGATTCTGACCGCCAAAGGGCAAGAGACTTCCGCCCATCACTACCAAATCAGAAGCGCTGTAATACAAGGGCATTTCACCCATCGAGTCACCCAAGATAATATCTAGACCATCACATTTATTTGGGATGACTGTCCACTCAGTACGTCGACGAAACTTCAAACCAGTAGTATTTATTTTCTCAGCTACCTCTGTAAATCGTTCAGGATGGCGTGGCACCAGACAAAGAAGAGGTCGCACCTCAAAAGCATTATTTAAAAGCAAGCCTTTCCAAGCCTTCAGAATAATTTCCTCTTCACCATCACGTGTACTTGCGGCACAGACCATCAGTCGCTTGCTAGCATGCAAATCGCGTTGCCAAACGCTTCCTTGCTTAACCAAGCTGGCATCGAGCGGCACATCAAACTTTAAATTACCCACGATGTCTATATTTCTTACGCCTAGGTTACGATAGCGCTGCGCATCAAACTCGGTTTGCGCCAAAATACCAGAAAAAGCTTGAAACAGTGCACGTCCTGCTTTACCAAATCGATTAACACGACGCGCACTTCTTTCAGAAAGGCGAGCATTCACCAAGAACAAAGGTAAACCAATTTCAGCACAGCGAAAAACTACGGTTGGCCAAGCTTCAGTCTCCATAAAGAGACCGAACTTTGGCTTAAAGACACTTAGAAAATTCTCAACAGCCCAACATAAGTCGTAGGGCAAATAAATCTGTCGTATCTGACCAGTAGAAATCGCTTTACCAAAGAGCTGCTTGCCTGTGCGACGACCATTTAGGGTCATATGGGTTAGAAGGATTAATTCACCACGTGCAAGATAAGCTTCGATCAAAGGCTGCGCTGCGCGTGTCTCTCCAACCGATACCGCGTGAATCCAAATAGACCCCTGTGTAATAGGTTTGCTATAACCAAAACCGAGCCGTTCTGGAATGTGATGCAAGTAAGAAAATGCATGACGTGAACGCCAGGCTAGGCGAACGAAGGCCATTGGCAATAAGAGATGCCACAGTACTTGATAAACAGCAAACCAGATGCGAGGACGCACGCCGTATTCTGCGTCGGAGTCTAAGCTCACTTTTTGAGACGTTCGGTCAATTCGACCGCCTTGCCTAAATATGAAGAAGGAGTCATTTCAAGCAGGCGCGCTTTAGCATCTTCTGGAATCTTTAATCCCCGAATAAAATTTTGCAAATCAGCTTGGTTGATGCCTTTGCCGCGCGTTAATTCCTTTAACTGCTCATAGGGATTTTCAATGCCATAACGACGCATTACTGTCTGCACCGGCTCAGCCAATACTTCCCAGCAAGCATCTAAATCTGCAGCAATTGCAGCATGATTAACCTCTAACTTAGCTAGACCACGCAAAGCACTGTCATAAGCCAAAACGCTATGGCCGAATGCTGGACCTAAATTGCGCAAGACAGTTGAATCGGTTAAGTCGCGCTGCCAACGAGAGATAGGCAATTTTTCCGCAAGGTGACGAAGCAATGCATTAGCAACTCCTAAGTTGCCCTCTGAGTTCTCAAAATCAATAGGATTGACTTTATGCGGCATCGTAGATGAGCCAATCTCACCAGCTTTGGTACGTTGCTTAAAGTAGCCAACAGAGATGTAGGCCCAGAAATCACGATCCATATCTAACAAAATAGTATTAGCGCGAGCAATCGCATCAAATAATTGCGCCATGCCATCATGTGGCTCAATTTGAATTGTGTAAGGATTAAACGTTAAGCCTAGACGTTTCTCGACTACGTTCTTAGAAAAATTTTCCCAATCAAAATCTGGATAAGCTGAGATGTGGGCGTTGTAATTGCCTACCGCCCCATTCATCTTGCCAAGCAATGGAACTGCAGCAATAGCATCAATGGCGCGTTCTAACCGCATAGCTATATTGGCAATCTCTTTACCTAAGGTACTTGGAGAAGCTGGTTGACCATGTGTGCGAGATAACAATGGCACTTTAGCGTGTTCTAGAGCCAACTCAGTCAGAACAGAGAGAACTTTTTTGAGTTGCGGCAACAAGACTTCATCACGCGCACCGCGCAACATCAAACCATGAGAAGTATTGTTGATGTCTTCTGATGTGCAAGCAAAGTGAATGAATTCGCTGGCTTTTAATAAATCAGGGCGACCAGACACTTTTTCTTTCAAGAAGTACTCTACGGCCTTTACATCATGATTGGTTACTGCTTCGATCTCTTTAATGCGCTGAGCATCTGCATCAGAGAAATTTTCAGGCAATGAGAGCAAAAAAGCCTCATCAGCTGGATTAATTTTTGGTACATCAGGTAAGCCCGCTGCAGATAGAGCCAATAACCAATGTATCTCCACAAAAACACGCTGGCGCATAAAAGCAGCTTCCGAAAGCCAAGGGCGTAGAGCATCTAGCTTTCCAGCATATCGACCGTCCAACGGAGAAAGGGCATTAAGGGTAGAAAGCGGCTGACTCACGTAAATTGCCTTTGCATTGAATAGATTCTATAAAACCTGATTTTAATGCGTTCTGGAATACAGCAGACATCAAATGGGATCGCTATATACTGTGAGCCATGAAACTGATCGGATCCCTTACCAGCCCCTATGTACGTAAAGTACGTATCGTTTTTTCTGAAAAAAAGGTGGATGTAGACCTTGAATTAGAGAACGTTTGGGCTCCAGATACCAAAATCGCTATTTCCAACCCTCTTGGGAAGGTTCCCTGCTTAATTCCAGACGACGGGGAAGCCATCTATGACTCTCGTGTCATCGCTGAATACGCAGATGCCCTGAGCCCAGTTAGCAAGCTAATTCCTGCGGATAATCGTGATCGCGCCTCAGTCAAAACCTGGGAAGCCTTGGCTGATGGGATCATGGATGCCGGTATTTTGGCTCGTTTAGAGCGCACCTTGCGTCCAGCAGAGCAGCAAAGCCAAGCTTGGGTAGATCGCCAAATGGGCAAAATACAGGCTGCTTTACGTGAAATGTCTGAACGACTTAGTGGCAATGCATGGTGCCAAGGAAATCAAATTACTTTGGCCGATATAGCCGTTGGATGTGCGGTTGGGTATTTGCTATTTCGTTTTCCAGAAGTGAAATGGCAATTGGAGTATCCAAACCTAGATCGTCTGTATCAAAAATTATTGCAACGCCCTTCTTTTATCCAAACTGAACCGCCAGCAGCGTAATTTAGAATTCGCAAAATCTTTTTTAACAAGGTATATTTTTGCTTCGGCTTAGGCCGAAATAATACCGCCGCCCAAACAAACATCGCCATCATATAAGACAGCAGACTGTCCTGGTGTCACCGCCCATTGCGCGTCTCGAAAATTTAATTCAAAACTGAGTTCATCAGCACCCGCATCTAAAACACAGCTTGAATCTACTTGGCGATAGCGTGTCTTTGCAGAATATTTTCCTGGTGCTGGCGCTGATCCAGAAACCCAACTCGCATCCATTGCTGATAGTCTGTTAGCCAATAACCACGGGTGTTCATGTCCTTGCGCAACATACAAAGTGTTGTTCGCAATATCTTTGCGGGCTACATACCAAGCGTCGCCATTGCCATCTTGACTACCGCCCAGCCCTATACCTTTTCGCTGACCTAATGTAAAAAATGCTAAGCCCATGTGCTCACCAACCCTTTTTCCTTCAGGTGTTTTAATGGGGCCTGGCGTGCGAGGCAAATAACGATTTAAAAAATCTCTAAATGGGCGCTCGCCAATAAAACAAATTCCAGTGGAATCTTTTTTACGTGCGTTATGTAATCCAATTTTCTCGGCAATTTTGCGTACTTCAGTTTTCGGAATTTCTCCGAGAGGGAATAAGACATTCGCCAACTGCTGCTGCGTTAAGCGATGCAAAAAGTAACTTTGGTCTTTGCTTGCATCTACTGCTTTCAATAACTGGACTTTGCCATCTTCATGGCTCACTCTGGCATAGTGTCCAGTAGCGATTGCATCTGCACCCAAACTCATCGCGTAATCTAAGAATGCTTTGAACTTAATTTCAGCATTGCAAAGAACATCTGGATTAGGAGTGCGTCCTGCAGCGTATTCGCGCAAAAACTCAGCGAATACACGTTCGCGGTATTCAGAAGCAAAATTGACGGCCTCCACATCAATTCCAATCAGGTCTGCCACCGACACCACATCAAGCCAATCCTGACGGGATGAGCAATATTCATCGTTATCGTCATCCTCCCAATTTTTCATGAAAAGGCCGATAACCTCATAGCCCTGCTCCTTAAGCATCCATGCTGCAACCGACGAATCTACACCCCCAGACATACCAACAACGACTTTGGTAGGTTTTGAGGCAAAATTGGGCTGGGAATTGAGGTAGATCATCAAAAAATGCGAGAATCCAAGTTAACCTGATAGTCCACATTGTAAAAGTCTTAACCTGATTGCACCTAAATTCAGGCAAAAACTAATTTTGTGACCCTAAGGGTAAGTAAGTGGGCCTTTTTTAACCCATTTAACTAAAATAGATTTTTTGAAAAATTTTGCTTTTGGAGACATGCCATGCGCATAGGAGTGCCACTGGAAACAAGGCCCGGGGAAACTCGAGTAGCCGCCACACCAGAAACTGTAAAAAAACTGATAGCTCAAGGCCATACGGTTGTTATTCAGAAAGATGCTGGTGTTCAAGCAAGTCAACCTGACTCCGCATTTGAGGCCGTAGGAGCCTCAATTGGTAGCGCAGCAGATGCTTTTGGAGCAGAAATCGTACTTAAGGTACGCGCGCCAGAGGCTGATGAACTCAAGCAAATGAAAACAGGTAGCGTCCTCCTTGGCATGCTTGATCCATTTGATAGCGACAATATTGCTTCAATGGCCGCACAAGGCGTGACGGCATTTTCACTGGAGGCTGCGCCACGGACTAGCCGTGCACAAAGCATGGATGTTCTATCTTCACAGGCCAATATTGCCGGCTACAAAGCCGTCATGATTGCCGCTAATGAATATCAACGGTTCATGCCGATGCTCATGACTGCCGCAGGAACCGTTAAGGCTGCGCGCGTATTAATCTTGGGTGCTGGGGTTGCTGGCTTACAAGCAATTGCCACTGCCAAGCGTCTTGGGGCTGTTATTGAAGCTTCTGATGTTCGTCCTGCCGCAAAAGAACAGATCGAATCTTTGGGCGCTAAGTTTGTTGACGTTCCCTACGAAACTGATGAAGAGCGTGAAATTGCCCAAGGTGTTGGTGGCTATGCCCGCCCAATGCCAGAAGCCTGGATGAAACGTCAAGCAGCCTTAGTTGCTGAGCGAGCTCAACAGGCTGACATCGTTATTACTACTGCATTAATTCCAGGACGTAAACCTCCGGTTCTTTTGCATAGCGACACTGTCGCCAATATGAAGCCTGGTTCTATCGTAATTGACTTAGCTGCTGGTCGTGGGGATAACGGATCTGGTAACTGTCCTCTAACTCAGGCTGATAAGGTTGTTGAAGTCAATGGCGTAAAAATTATTGGTCACACCAATTTGGCAAGCATGGTTGCTGCAGACGCATCTTCTCTCTATGCTCGTAATTTGCTCGATTTCATGAAACTGATTGTGGATAAAGAAGCGAAATTGGTTATCCCGAGCGATGATGACATCGTTACTGCCTGCTTAATGTGTCGTGATGGTCAAGCCATCCGCAAAAACTAAAAGTAAAAATACTAAGGAAACAATATGGATCTCGCTGCCTTTCAAAGCATCCTCACCGTTCAAAACATTACGGTATTTGTGTTGGCCATTTTTGTTGGTTATCACGTAGTTTGGAACGTTACTCCTGCATTGCACACACC
>CANBYN010000022.1 GCA_947373615.1 Burkholderiaceae bacterium
GAGAACTTGATCTCTTTAGCCTCGGTGCCGTCAACTTGTGCAGGCTTGATGCTATTGGCAAAATCAATGGTTTTAGCAACGCGCTCTTGAAGCTGCGCAAAAGTAGTTTCATTGTCTTCAAACTTCGGTGGCTCGATGCCAGCTAAGCGCGCCATCCCATTTTTAACTTGATCACAAGCAATTTGTACCTGCTTAGAGAGTGGGAACATATCTGGGGCTAGGCGACTTTCTACTAATACTTTGCCATCAATACCCTTGGACTCTGCAAACTCTTCACCTTTTTTGAGGATATTAGAAAGATTGGTGAGCATCTTGGTTAATTGCGGGATCGATGCTCGATACATTGAAATTGTCATAATTACTTTCTTCGTTATTTACGTTTGTTTTAGCAGCTTTTCTTGTGTGCGACTGCTTATACGTCGCTCATAAAATCACCGCCACCGCTACTGTCATCCCAGGAACTAGAGCCACCATCATCCCAAGAGCTTGCATCGTTTACACCGAAGTTAGCGGCATCTGGTGCTTGTCCACTCACTTGGTTGAAATCATTATTGATACCTGGATTGGCGTGTTGACCACCACCCATTAAATGGCTAGCTAAGGCTTCTCCAGCAACCATGCCAGCACCCAATGCCGCGCCAGTTGCCAAACTTCCCATCAAGCCACCGCCCATGCCTGATGCAGGTGCGCCTGGATAGCCAGGAGGGTAAGCCCCGGGGGCGCTTGGGGCTCCAGGATATGGGCTATTAGCAGTCGGCGCGTTATAGACCTGAACAGGCTGTTGACGCTTTTTCATAAAGAACATCACACCTGCTATTAAGATCGCAATCAGAATCCAAAAGACTGGGCTTGTGAAGATAGAACTCGCACCAGCATTAGTAGTTGCTGGCACTGTGCCTGCGCGCAATTGGGCTTGTAATTTCTGAACGGATTCTGGTTCTGCAAAAGGCAAGTCTGGCGCTATGATTTCTGCTTTTACAAAAGCATCTCTAGCAGCATCCAACTTACCCTCTTTGAGATAAAGCTCGGATGCAATGTAATGGGCTTTGCCACTATTGGGATGATTTTTTAACACTTCTTGCATCATGGCATCTGCTTTAGCCAACTGCCCTGCTTCAATTGCTTGATAGACCTCAGGTAAAGTAGCTTCTGCTAAAGCGAGGTTGCTAGTTAGCAATACAGCGCTTGCGAATACGCCAACAAATAATTTCAGTACATTGCGCATCTTCATCATGACTCCCTATGGATCTTATGGAACTTCAAACTGTCGATTTTCATTATCGCTAGTTTAAATATTTTTGCTCTTTCCTGACTTATATGGAGGCTTTTTGGGGAAATTCAAGGGCTAGATAGTCTAGCCAATCTGCTGAATCTTGCCTTCTGCTGAGATCAGATAAGTCTTATTAGGCTTATCCTCCCTAATTCGACTGAGCTCATCCTGATAACCCAGTAACTGCTTACGGTAATTTTCATACTTCTCACTACCTTCTTTAGGAATAGTCAGCTTGTAGTCAATGATAGCCAAATGATCATCAAACTCTACTAAGCGGTCTATACGGTAGCTATTACCCTCTTTGCTAGCAATATCGAGCTCATTCCAGGCCTGAATCCATTCACCCAAATTTAGGTAGCGCTTCAGTTCCGGCGCCTCTAATACCTTCTTGGTACGAGCAATCAACTTGCTGGCATGCTCTTGATCCACGGTTAGCCAATTCATGATCTCTTGCTCGCTGGGCATGGATGTTACTTGAGCCTTGGTTGAGTCAGGCGTTAAAAACTCGAGCAACTTATGAAAATGCGTACCCTCTTCCAGGATTTCTGGATCGGGTGATGTCTTGTTTTCAGGCACAACCATTTTTACCGTACTACCACTCTCGATATTGAATAACTGTTGCTGATGATCGCGTTTTGCCTGCTCCCAGCTAATCTGAAAATCTTCGATACTAAAAGTATCGCTAGCCGTTTCGCCCACTCCTGCACCCTCTGGTCTAGCGCCAGCAGATTTAGTGGCCTCACTTGAATGTTCATCTGCAATCTCTACAGTAGGAAGTTGACCAAACCGAGCTCGTGCATACCAAGATTTTTGATCAATACCTGTTGGATTATTAGTGGTAGGCTCTTTGGCTACCCCGCTAATCCACAGACCTTGCTTGGCCCGCGTCATCGCAACGTAGAGTAGATTCCAATTTTCATTTTGACTAATGAGCTCCTCCTCTTCACGAATATTGCTGCGAGGAGGAGTGAGACTAGCCTTGGTATACATCGATAGATGTGAGGGACTGCGGTCGCTTGGCGACCAATCGAGGAGCACTCCAGAGTGATCAGAAGTGCCAGCCGTATGATTAGCATCCAAAATAATTACGAAGGGTGACTCCAAACCTTTAGCGCCATGGATTGTCATCAGTCGGACACGCTTATGTTTATCCTCTTCCGACATCTCGCTATCTTCATCTACCTCAGCCAATTCCACTTCAGCTTCAAGCTCAACATCACCCTCATCTGGAGTTTCGTCATCATCGCCTCGACGCATGGCATTAATCCCATCAATAAAGCGACTCAAGCTCGGATAGCGACCGCCATCATGATTTAGTGATAATTCCAAAAAAGCATCTAAATTAGCAACCACCTGTGCCCGTGCTAAAGGCTGTGCACTCGTTGCATACTGAAAGCGTAAATTACTTTCTTGATAGATTTGATCGAGCAAGTCATGCACTGGCAGACGTTCGGCTAACAACCGCCAATGCTCTAAATAACGAGCGACCTTTTGCATAACTGCGTCTTGGCTATCTTGCAAGGTATCCCACCAAGAACGATAGGGGACGCTTGCCTTGGCGATCGTCAGATTCTGCATTTGCTGTTCAGTAAAGCCAAAAATGGGGCTTCTCAATAATTGCGCCAAAGGCAAGTCATGGCGCGGAGATAGCAATACCGTGAGCAATGCAATCATGTCATCAATCTCAAGGGTATTGAGTAAGCCACCTAGTCTAGTGCTGTCATAAGCTAGATCAGCTTCACGTAGTGCCCTCTCGAACTGGGGTAAATATTTACGGCGCTTTACCAGTAATAAAAAATCGCTTTCTCTGGCGGGTCGCCAGACCATGCGCCCATCTTGCTCATCCATCACTTGATGGGTTGCCAGCACCTCATGAATCAGCTTACTAATTTGCTGGCCTTCGATATACCTTTGTGTATCGCCAATCGTTTGATTGACATCGGTAATAGGCACATCAAATGCGTTACCAACTCTTGGGGTCAGCTCTTCTTTGACATAGGGAATTAAAGGCAAGAGCGCAGCCTCACCTTCTTTTGCATAAGCCTGCCCTGGTAAGCCCTCATGTAAAGGCTCCCACAGCGTTGTTTGCTCATTGAACTCATACGTTGGCGGCAATTGTGAGTGAGCAAATATCTCATTTACGGCAGCGTTAATTTTTGGAGCGTTACGACGGGTGGTATCTTGATCAAGATCCACAGCCCCCATCTGATTTTTCAGGAACTCTTTAGCGCTTGCAAATAAACGAGGATCGGCCCTGCGAAAGCGATAAATCGATTGCTTAGGGTCGCCCACAATAAACACACTAGGTTTACTTTGATCTTCGCCATAACCCTCAAACCAGGAACGCAAAATTTGCCATTGCAAGGGGTTGGTATCCTGAAACTCATCTATCAGAATGTGTTTATATTTAGCATCTAAGCGAGCTTGTAAGTAGGCTGCATTGGCAGAATCGGCCATCAACTTGCTCACGCCAATCTCTAAATCGTCAAAATCTCGAACACGCATTGCCTCTTTAGTAGCGGCAACATGATTCATCATGCGCTCACTCATGGCAAACCAAGCCTGATTTAATTCATACACCATTCTTTCGGATTGCCATTCTAGGTACTCAACAAATGCTTGAGCCCAATCCTGCTTATAAGCAATGTGATCAGACTCTAGATGGGTCAATCCTTCGTCCTTCAAATACGTTTTTACTGCGCCAAGGGCCTTATTGATATTAGAACGAGGATCGCCATCACCATTTAAGAATACGAGTTGCAGAATTGGTGCGATCTCCAACACATTACCACCACGTTGCATACACTCCAAAGCAGACACTAATCGCGGCAGCAAATCCTTTTCTTGAGTACTACTATGCGCAAAACAACGAACTAGAAATTCCAAATCGGCTCTCGCCTTGGGTGCATTCCACATCCGTAGCAAAGGATTCTCTATAGTGAGCTTGGGCAAGAATTGCTTCAGGTGCTCAATTGGCGTTATTCCTTTTTCTTTACAAGCCTGCACAAAAAAAGTCCACGCGCCACGCTGTTTCATCAAGCCATAATTGCCCATCAAAAACTGTTGCGTATTGCTAGCGCCCAATTGCTTTAAGAGAACGTCATAGTGAGCCTTTAAATCTGCAGGCAGATCACCCCACCAAACATCTAGACATTCCTCTAACAACCTTTTGCCATCTTCACGCAAGCTAAAGCCAGGCTGTACTTCTGCAGAGATTGGCGCAGCATTGAGCAACCTACCAAACCAGCCATGAAAGGTATCAATCACAATGGCCTGAGGGCTCGCCAAGATTTTAAGATACAGCGACCTAGCCTGCGGAAGTAATTGACGAGCCTCTGCATTAGTGAGGCCTCGTTTTTCTAATTCTTGAATAAGCGTTTCGTCATCAGCCTTAGAGAATTCCTGTAATAAACCATAAAGGCGGTCTCGCATCTCCTGCGCAGCTTTACGGGTAAAGGTTAGAGCAAGGATTTCATGGGACTTAGCGCCAGCTAATAGCAAACGAATCATGCGAGCAACCAATAGCCACGTCTTGCCACTACCAGCGCAAGCAGAAACAATGATGGATTGATGAGGATCGCAAGCGATGGCATTGTCAAACTTCTTCATCACCACATCCCCTTCCTGCAAATTCCTCTTGCCTCGCAGTATTTACATACGCCATCGGGTGCAAATGCAGTGAGCTCTTTGCCAGACCATAGCTTTTGAACATCCTCAGTTAATTGCTCAGAAAATACTGGCATTAACTGGGCAATATCCTCCACCTCCAAGGATCTCTGTAGTTTTTTGTCTCGCTTAATGTCGATCCTCAGAGATACCCATTGAGCCTGCTCCACTGGGTGGCCTTGTAGATGCGCACTGATTGGGCTTTCATTAGCAGCTCGCGCATAAATCAATAATTGTGGGTCATCCAATATGTGTTCCGCACGCTTTTTAATCTTTGTCATCGACTGATTTTTGTAATCAATCACCTCGGCCTGGTGTTCTGACTGGACATTGATATCAAAGCGATCAGCACGTCCTTCGATGCGAATGACCTTGTCTTCTCCATTAGGACCTAAAAATTTCAGGTCAAATCCAACTTTGTGCTCTGCATTGTGATAACGCCAACCTTGTGCCTCTCTTTGCAATTGCCAATCGACAAAACTCGGGATCTGTTTTTGCCAGTCTCGCAAAGTGCCCAGCACCCTGCCATCCCCCTCAATAAGGCGCTTGAATTCTTTTTCGGAGATAGCAGAAAGTTGCTCTTCCATCCAAACACGGCGTGCCTCAACATTGAGATGAATTTGACTATCTGCCTTTTGCTCTTCCGTCTTTATAGCCTGATAAAACTTACCCAACAATGCGTGCAATGATTGCCCGGCTAAAGAGGCATCAAAGCCATCCTCAAATTCTTTTGCTTCGCGTAATCCCAATATGTTGCGTACATAATATTTATAGGGGCAATCTCTTAAGGACTTATAAGCACTAGGGCTAATCGACAATGGGAGAGGTAAATCCGGATCTAGAGTAGTTAGCGCCTTCTGCAAGGGCTTGGCAGTACCCATACATATATCCGGCTGAGCACTCTCCACTTTCCAATTGGGTAATTGTGCTTGTAAACGTTGAATCCATGCTGAAGGCCGCAGCGGTTCACCACTCTTGCTTTTGCTCTGCCAAAGTAAATCGACGCTTGCACAAGAAATCAACAGTTGTGAAAAATCACGCGCCTGCTGCACATACTGAGCAGTCATCGTTGAGGCTTTAAGCAAGCGATTGAGTGCATCTGAGAAAAATAATGGTGGCTCAGAAAATGCCGGCAATTGCTGTTCATCACATCCTACCACTACGACTGCGTCAAATGTTCTTAAGCGTATTGAACTTAAAGGCAAGATGCTTAAAGTTGCTTTAGCCTCTTTGCCAGCCTCTTCATATGAGGCCTCTTCCATGACTGATTTAATTAAACTAATCCATTCTGGAAGATGCATCGCCACTTGCTGGAATTGTGTAGCACTCAGATCAAAGGTATTGATCACTTCTAATAATTGCTTACCAGCGGCATCGTTCTCCAAAGCTTGAGCCATGCCAGTGTCTTGCAGATTTTTTTGTAAGAGTGCGTAGGCATTGGAGCAATCCAACTTAAGTTCTTGCCAAGCATGATGACGCTCTCTAACAAATTGCAGCAGTTTCAATAAAGCTTCATTTGGCGCAGTATCCCGATTAGCAGCATACACATTGGCACGCTCAATCGCCATATAAAAAGTCTCCCAACCAGTCTTTGTTTGACTAGCGATCAAGATTTCTTCTAGTTGAGACACTAGCCCGATACATACCTCTGGCGCCTTCTGAATACAACTCGATATATCTAAGAAAGGATTTTGTAAAAACTCTAAAAGGGCACAGGCGGTTGGCCCCTCTTTAGGAGCACGAATTAACTCTAACCAGCTATTGAGAGCTGCCGCTGCGC
Organism: Burkholderiaceae bacterium; assembly: GCA_947373615.1. Classification (GTDB taxonomy): domain Bacteria; phylum Pseudomonadota; class Gammaproteobacteria; order Burkholderiales; family Burkholderiaceae; genus Polynucleobacter. The sequence continues at coordinate 6,720 of CANBYN010000022.1, forward strand.
GCGTCGTATCTAATTTCCAACCAGTTTCATCGCGAATCTTTAATGCAGGGCCTAAGCGCGATAACAAGGCTCTTACCCTTCTGGCCGCCAAACGATCTTGCGCAACGAGTGCAATATTTCTCTTGCCGCCAATCAAGTGCGCCTCGATCGCTTTAGTTGCCGCCCAAGCTAACTCCTCAAAACGTCTTGCTGAAATCAAATGCCAGTGTTGAAAAGGTGCTGCTTCAATATTGGCTTTCAGCTGTTTTGCTTGTTGTTCGCTCAACTCAATCAAGTCCCCTTCGTCATTTTCTCCAGTAAGCGCTTCGGACCAAAGGGCAACCGATTGCCAATCTAAGGTCACCTCAGCTACTCGGGCAAATTGTGCATAGTCGCTGAGGTACCTGCCCATCACCTCTCGGTCAATCAACTTCGGATCTGCAGTCTGTACCCATATCAACGGTCTTGCATTCTGCTGATTTTCCTTAGCTACCTCCAAGTGGGCAGCCATTGCAAATTGCTTGCGAAAGACTGGATCTCCAACACTACTCAAATAACGCCAGAAAGTAAGTAAGACTTCGGATTCTTGGTCAACGACTTTTCTCGCAAGCTCTGGATAGGCAAGCGCAATCGTTTGCTCTAGAACTTCTTCTAGTTTTTTACCCCACACTTCGACATCAATTAAGCTGCTATTCATTAAAAGGCTTAACTGATTGTGCAGTTGCGGAATGATTGCTTCCGACAAAATATCGCATGCTTCTATGACGGATTTAGCTAAACCCCACGCACCCGATTCACTCTCTGCCTTAAACCAAGCCTTTAGTCTGGGATGTTTGCGCAAATTGACATAAACAGAAATCCAGCGTTCTAGATCGCTTTGTTTCTTTGGGAATTTCCACGCGCCTGGCGCAGCTTCTAGCCAATCAGCAAAACTAATTACTTGCGGTAAAAAGGCAACGCTTGGATCGAGATCTTTGGGTCGATACTTTTCTAGCGCCGCTCTCACGCCAATTAATGGGCCGGCTGTGCTCAGCACGACTAAGGGGCGTTGATTCGTTTGCACCGCACAATTCCAAATACCTTCAGATAGCTCCTGGAGCGCATCAGCATCAGGCTTGACTGCCCAGATATGTGGCTGTTTTTGCTCAGAAAGGATAGGAAATGGGTGTGACATTAAAGAGTGTGAGCTATTGGTTTTTATGACTTATTTTGATTTTTGAGCAGAATGTTTGGCTTATTGCTAATATAAGCGTTGTAACGTTATAACTAAATAAGCCTAAATAAGGAATTTTCATGAGTGCCGGCATTAAACATGTAACTGACGCCTCCTTCGAACAAGACGTCCTCAAGTCTGATAAACCTGTTCTGCTCGACTTCTGGGCTGAGTGGTGTGGTCCTTGCAAAATGATCGGCCCAATCCTAGAAGAACTTTCTAGTGAATATGGCGATAAGTTGCAAATCGCAAAAATGAACGTAGACGAGAACCAAGGTGTACCTGCCCAATTCAATATTCGCGGCATTCCGACCTTGATCCTATTTAAAAATGGCACAGTAGCTGCTCAAAAAGTAGGCGCTTTGGCCAAATCTCAGTTGACCGCATTTATTGATAGTCATCTTTAAATAGTCCCACACCACAGGTTCACCAGTTGATCCTGTGGTTTTTTCCCCCTTTGCAGCACTTTTAAGTCCTTGTAAGTCCTGTTTTTTAGTGTAGTATTGCGTTTAACAGCAGTTCAGCGCCATGTTCTGTGCGCCGTTTCCCAGTAATTTACCTCCCCCTTCTTTTAGCAAAATCCAAATTTCTGTTTTCCACATCTGCCTGATCCAAATCAGATCAGCGATCTCTCAAAACAAATTTATCTCATCGATCTAATTTATTTATTACCCTATTTTTTACACCCGAGAACCACATGCAATTAACTGAACTCAAAGTCCTCCACGTATCCGCTCTGCTTGAAATGGCAGCTAGCCTGGAGATTGAAAATACGCAACGGATGCGCAAACAAGAACTGATGTTTGCAATTCTGAAAAAACGTGCGAAGGCTGGTGAAACTGTTTTCGGCGATGGCACTTTGGAAGTATTGCCAGACGGCTTTGGATTCTTACGTTCGCCTGAAGCCTCATATATGGCTTCTCCTGACGATATTTATATTTCTCCTGCGCAGATTCGCCGCTTTAACTTACACACCGGCGACAGCGTTGAGGGTGAAGTACGCACCCCTAAAGATGGAGAGCGTTACTTTGCCTTGGTAAAGGTCGACAAGATCAACGGTTTGGCCCCTGAAGCCCTGAAGAACCGCATCATGTTCGAAAATTTAACGCCTTTACATCCAAACCGCGTGGTATCACTCGAGCGCGACATCAAAGCTGAAGAGAATCTGACTGGCCGGATTATCGACATGATCTCCCCAATTGGTTACGGCCAGCGTGGCTTGATTGTGGCATCACCAAAGTCTGGTAAGACTGTAATGATGCAGCACATTGCACACGCTATTGCTGCTAATAATCCTGAAGCGATCCTCATCGTATTGCTCGTTGACGAACGTCCTGAAGAAGTTACTGAAATGCAACGCTCCGTTCGCGGTGAAGTCGTTGCTTCAACATTTGATGAACCCGCGGTGCGTCACGTTCAAGTTGCCGAGATGGTAATTGAAAAAGCAAAACGATTGGTTGAGATGGGTAAAGATGTGATCATCTTGCTTGACTCAATTACCCGTCTTGCTCGTGCATACAACACAGTTGTTCCATCCTCAGGCAAAGTACTCTCAGGTGGTGTGGATGCAAATGCATTGCAACGACCAAAACGCTTCTTCGGTGCGGCACGCAATATCGAAGAAGGTGGCTCACTTACCATTATCGCTACCGCGCTGATTGAAACGGGCAGTCGTATGGATGACCTTATCTACGAAGAGTTCAAAGGTACCGGCAATATGGAAGTACACCTTGAGCGTCGTTTGGCTGAGCGCCGTGTTTACCCGTCTATTAACCTCAATAAGTCCGGCACCCGCCGTGAAGAATTGCTGGTTAAAGCAGAAAATCTCCAAAAGATCTGGGTATTACGCAAATTGCTAGCCGATATGGATGATATCGAGGCGATGAACTTTATTGTGGATAAGCTCAAGTCGACCAAAAACAACGGCGAGTTCTTCGACCTGATGCGTCGAGGGGGTTAATTTAGGCCCCCTAGAGGGGCTTTAAAGCATAAAAGGGGCTGGTTTAGCCTCTTTTGCACACTTAAGAAGCGCTTTGTTGTTGATTTCATGGCATAATTTCGCTTTTGTTGCACCCAAGAATTACTTTTACTGCTTTTAAAATCTGGGAAAGTATTTAGGTTGTTTTAACCTAAACGGCTACCCGCTCATAGGACTCAAAATGAAACCTGGCATTCACCCCGAATATCGTGAAATCGTCTTTGTAGACGTTTCTAATAACTTCAGCTTCAAGACTCGCTCCACAATGTCTACTAAAGAGACAATCAAGTGGGAAGATGGCAATGAATATCCATTAGCCAAGATCGAGACTTCATCTGAATCGCACCCTTTCTACACTGGCACCCAAAAAATCATGGATACCGCTGGTCGTGTTGAGAAATTCCGTCAGAAGTTTGGAACTAAAGCTGTTGCTAAAGCTTCCGGTGATGGCGCTGCTAAAACAGCCGAGAAAAAAGCTGCCGCTGCAGAAGCGAAAGCTGCCGAAAAGCCAGCCAAGAAGAGGGCTTAATTCTCTTCAGTTCGCAGGGTATGGAATATACCTTCTCTGCGAGATAATCAAGGCAGCGTTTGCTGCCTTTTTTATTTCTTGCTTTACCTATAGATTTACCCTAAATAACACCCATGGTCAAACTTACCGCCGCAGCCACTAAATCGATTCCGCGCATTATTATTTTTGCGCTGACGTTGGTATATGGCTTCGTCGGCCTATTCTTTCGAGATCCCTGGAAAAATGAAGATGCGATTGGGTTTGGCGGCATGTGGAGCTTGTTTCGCGGGAACTCACTCGATTGGGTTGTGCCGCACTTAACCGGTCGAGATATCTCACTTGGCACACCTCTACCCTATTGGATTGGTGCCACCCTCATTAAATTGTTTGGTCCATGGATTGGCGCTGCAAATGCCGCGCGTCTATATTCTGCGATTTGCTTTTTTGCTACAGCTCTCGCTATCTGGTATGCAACCTATTTATTAGGACGTCGTCGAGAAGTTCAGCCCATGGCTCTTGCAGTTGGTGGGCAACCTGATTTAAAGAGTTACGGCATGACGCTGGCGGATGGGGCACTTCTAATCTTCTTGGCATGCGTTGGTTTAGCTCAACGCGCTCACGAAACCACACCAATGATGGCCCAACTCATGGGCATCAGCATTGTGCTCTATGGCACCGTACGAGGATTAGATAAACCTTGGCAAGGCGGCTTATGGACTGGGCTCGGTATTATTATTGTGGCACTATCAAGTAATCTAAGTCTCAGCTTAATTGTGGTGAGCTCCACCATCATCGCGGTCATTGCTAGTAATGCCAAACTGCGTTTTCGCTGGATCTTCGCTAGCACTGTTTTGGGTTTAATTGGTTTCGCAATTTGGCCCATCATTTGGTATCTAGCGGAATTGCCTCTCCATTGGCGACATATCGCTGAAGAGGGTTGGCGCAATATGCCAGAAATGCGCTCCAATCCTTCGATTAAATCCCTTGGATTTTTAAGTGTGAACTTCTGGGCCTATGCTTGGCCAGTATGGCCATTGGCGATTGTTTCGATCGCACACTGGGGTCGCGCTAAAGCAGCTGGTGCATGGCGGGCTCCTCATCTTTGCATTCCGCTGAGTTTATTTTTTGGCAGTTCAATTTATGTATTGTTTCGCCTAGAAGCCAATGAACATGACTTAATGATTTTAATTCCAAGCCTATCCATCATCGCTGCATTTAGCTTACCTGTTCTTAAACGAAGCGTGATTAGTTTTATTGACTGGTTTGCAATGTTTAGCTTTACGATCATTGCCCTAGCAATTTGGATCATTTGGTTAGCAAATGTGACCGGCTATCCAGAATCCACTGCTGCCAATATTGCTCGCTTGCTCCCTGGATTTGAAAGTCAATTTAATTTCTTAGCCTTTGTGGTGGCGCTTGCCATTACTGGGGTTTGGTTATCGGTAGTTCGCTGGAGAACTTCACGGGCACCCAAAGAGATTTGGCGTTGCCTCATCATCTCAGCTTCCGGAACCACCTTGATGTGGGTCTTGCTGATGACTTTATGGTTACCAACAATTAACTATGCTAAAACCTATCGTTATGTTTCAGTACGTTTGGCACAAGTCATACCCCGGGGTGGCGGGTGCATTGATACCGGCAGTCTTGGCTTTGCGCAACTAGCATCCTTCGAGTACTTCACAAATCTCGATTTACGTGACGATCCTAACTGCCCTTGGATGTTGACCCATAGTCAATCTGAAGCTAAAGCATTTGCGCGACTCAACAACAAGAAAGTAACTCTACTTTGGGAAGATCGTCGCGCTGCTGACCGTGACGAACGTCTTCGCTTGTACGAAGTTATCCCGGAATAATACGTGCTGCATTTTAAGTTATCGCGTCTGCGCGAGGACATCCCTGACCTACTCAAACTAGCTGGACCTTTACTGATTGGCCAATTAGCAGTCATCGCCTTTGGTGTGCTTGATACTGCAATGACAGCTCGCTACTCTGCCGAAGACTTGGCTGCATTAGCAATGGCATCGGCAATTTTTATCAGTATCTATGTTGGCCTAACAGGTGTAGTGTCTGCACTTGCCCCCATTGCAGGTCAACTTTTTGGTGCAAAACGCTATGGTGAAATTGGCGAAGAAGTAAGGCAAGCAACCTGGTTAGCCTTGGGCCTGACGATTTTGGGTTGCTTTATTTTGCTTAACGCCGATCGTCTCCTGGCAATCTCCCAAGTCAGCGATGATATTGAGAATAAAGCAAGGCTTTATCTCAGCATTCTGGCACTGGGGCTACCAGCGAGCATGGGAATGCGAGTCTTAATGGCTTTGCATAACGCCGTCTCCCGACCCGCAGTGATTACCGTAGTGCAACTAATCGGCCTAGCTCTTAAGCTACCTTTAAATTTGCTATTTATCTATGGTGGCTTTGGCATTGAAGGCATGGGTGGCCCTGGCTGTGCTATCGCGACTGTAATTATCAATTGGTCCTGGTTACTTATGACTTTAGGCTTTGTGATTTTTGATCGTTTCTACAGACCCTTTAAGATCTTTAGTCATTTCAGCATGCCTGATTGGCATCGCATTTGGATGTTACTTAAGCTTGGTGCACCGATTGGCTTTAGCTATTTATTCGAAGTGACATCATTTACTTTCATGTCCTTATTCATTGCGCGCTTAGGAACGACTGCATTGGCAGGACATCAAATCGTTGCTAATATGGGAACTGTAATTTATATGGTACCTCTCTCTCTTTCTATTGCGACGATGACTTTGGTATCCCAATCGATTGGTGCTAATAATCCAGAGCGCGCTGAAGAGATTGGCTGGTCCTCGGTATTTTTTACTACTACTTTATGCATCACCATTGGTATTGCAGTGTGGATATTTCGCATTCAGCTGCTGGACCTGTATGACCCCCCACTAGCCGTCAAAGCATTTTCTGTTCCACTCTTTTTGTTTATTGCGTTTTACCAAGTATTTGATGCCCTTCAGGTAACGGCAGCATTTATTCTGCGTGCCTATCGCATTGCCTTTTGGCCCATGCTGATTTATGCAGGTTCGCTCTGGGGTGTGGGTCTAGGGGGTGGTTACTTGTTAGGTTTTAATATTTTTGGAAATGTGCCCACATTTTTGCGGGGCGCCAATGGATTTTGGGCTAGCAATAGCATCAGCCTTGGATTGGCTGCGTGTTTACTACTTTACCTCTTTAGAAGAACGGCGGAGCGCTACGAAAAAACGCATCCGCCAGTTGAGGTCTAGTAAATAGTTTT
>CANBYN010000023.1 GCA_947373615.1 Burkholderiaceae bacterium
GTGGGTATTTCAAACTGCTAGCCGAACGATAGCCTTTGGCTTTGGAAGTGGTCTAAGTCCAATTGCTCCAGGAACTGCTGGCACTCTCTGGGCTTGGGGAGCATTTCTATTGGGCGAATACTTCCTCACAACAGAGAACTTTCTTTGGATCATTGGCGGAGGAATTTTGCTGGGGTGCTGGATCTGTGGCAATGTTAGCGAAGAATTAGGTAAAAAGGATTTTGGCGGCATTGTGTGGGATGAAATTGTTGCCTTTTGGCTTGTACTAATTTTCATCATGCCGACTAGCTTTTGGATGCAGGCAATTGCTTTTTTAGTATTTCGCTTTTTTGATGCAATCAAACCAGGCCCTATTGGCATGATTGATCGGCACTTTAAAAATCTAGAGGAAACTTATCAGCCGTCTAATCTATTGCAAATTTTTTGGCGTGGTTTTGGTATTGTGGTCGATGACCTTGCTGCAGCTTTCTTTACACTTTTAATCATGGCTTTTATACAAGCAGCTATCAAATGAATATGGGCTCAATAGAATCCACCAAAACATTAGCCAGCATCCTCCTCACTCAAAATTGGAAACTAGCGCTAGCCGAATCCTGTACAGGAGGTCTTGTCTGCGCAACCCTCACTGAACTAGCGGGCTCAAGCGAGTGGTTTGAGAGGGGCTTCATTACCTACAGCAATGAAGCAAAAATTGAGTGCCTTGGAGTACCAAATCAAATGATTGAGACTTATGGTGCAGTAAGTGAAGAGGTTGCCAAAGCAATGGCAAATGGTGCCATCAACAATTCAGCAGCAAATGTGAGCATTTCAATTACTGGCATCGCAGGACCCTCTGGAGGCTCTACAGAAAAACCTGTAGGGACAGTTTGTTTTGGCTGGGCCATTCAAAATGGTTCGAGCGAAAATCGAGTCACTACAAACACAATGCATTTTATTGGCGATCGAAATTCGATTCGTCAACAAGCAAGGGACTATGCACTCACTGAATTAATAGGGCTACTGCGCAACTAAACATGCTTACAAAGTTGCCATGGTCACTTCATCCAACCTTTACTATGGAAGTACCATAAAGGAATAATGGCAGAAATAACCATCGCGATTATTGCCATGGGGTAACCCCAAGTCGCATCTAACTCTGGCATATGTTTATAGTTCATGCCCCAGACACTAGCTAGCAAGGTGGGCGGCATTAAGGCAACAGAGACCACCGAGAAGATCTTGATAATCTTAGATTGGTTCAAGTTAATGAAACCAACAGTAGCATCCATTAAGAAGTTAATCTTATCAAACAAGAATGCTGTATGGTTCTCAAGAGAATCAATATCGCGCAAAATTTGGCGTGCTTCTTCTTGTTGTTCATCAGATAGTAATTTACTTCGCATCAAGAAAGACAAAGCTCTACGAGTATCCATCACATTACGACGAATACGTCCGTTAGTATCCTCTTCCTTGGCTATGGTTTCGAGTACTGTTTCTGCATCAGCATCATTGATATCATCTTGCAAAACCCGCTTACCAGCTAGTTCAAGATTTTCATAAACTTCTTCCAAAGCATCGGCGGAATACTCAGCATCAGTTGAATATAGATCAAGCAATACATCTTTTGCATTACTAACTGAACCAGGGCGCAAACGAGCACGCAAGCGTACTAAGCGGAATACCGGTAAATCTTCATCATGAATAGAGAACAATACTTGCTTGGTGAGGACGAAAGCGACCCGAACGTTGCGCGAAGTTTCTTCTTCATCCAATAAGAAATCGGTACGAATATGAAGATGGCCATCATCAGCCTCAAAGTAGCGAGCAGACGCTTCCAAGTCACCCAAGTCATCCAACTCAGGCAAAAGCACGCCAAACGCTTCTTTAATCCAAATGAGCTCCTCTTCCTCTGGATCAACGACGTCGATCCAGATCGGGTTAGCGTATTGCAACAATTCATTGCGATCTTCGACTTGCTCTTGAGAGAGGCGGCCATTTTGCAGGACGAACAAGTTGATCATGGTGAACTCCTAAGGAATGTGCGCTAGTTTATCCTATAGAACATGACAGTTTCACTAAAATACGCCAAATACGATGAACTCTTGCTCAAATACCTTTAACCAGCAACTCCAGTCTACGTGGGCTTCCCAAGGTAGCATGTTATGTATTGGGTTTGACCCTGACCCCAAGCGCTTGCCCCTACCCTTCCAAGGGAAACCTGAAGGGATCTTTGAGTTCTGCCGCGAAATCGCTGATGCCACTGCGGATCTAGTCTGCTCATTCAAACCCCAATTTGCTTACTTTGCCTCCCAAAGAGCGGAGGCTCAATTAGAAAAGCTCATCAAGCATCTCAAAGATCAGCATCCCCATATTCCCGTCATCCTAGACTCTAAGCGCGGGGATATTGGTAGCACAGCTGACCACTACGCATTGGAAGCATTTGAGCGTTATGGCGCTGATGCCGTCACCGTAAACCCCTACATGGGCTTTGATACCATTGAGCCCTACCTCAAGCACGCTGGCAAGGGCGTCATTGTGCTCTGTCGAACCTCTAACCTAGGTGGTTCAGATTTACAGTTTCTCAATATTGCCCCCGATGGCGAACCACTCTATCTGCATTTAGCAAAATTAGCGGCGCAGAAGTGGAATGACTCAGGCCAAATTAGTCTGGTAGTAGGGGCAACCTTTCCCGAGGAAATTGCTAAAGTTCGCACTATCGTTGGAGAAATGCCTTTGCTCATTCCTGGTATTGGCGCTCAAGGCGGCGATATTGAAGCAACCGTCACCGCCGGAGCTATCCCTGGAAAGCCTGGAACAGGAATGATCATCAATTCCTCAAGAGCCATTCTGTACGCAAGCTCTGGCAATGATTTTGCACAAGCTGCGAGACTGGTAGCCCAGGAAACGCGCGATGCAATAAGGGCTGCTACTTAGTACTTTTGGATGTCGTAGGTATGGGCACTAACACGACCCTATCCATATATTCCAAAATAAAATCTTGTCGGGTCGGAAAGTGAATGTTGGCCCTCCGACAATACTGAGCTTTATCAAAACATTTGGGAGCTGGTAAGGCGGAGGCTAAAGCAGCTGCCTGCTCGCGATCCAACAATGCCGGTGAAGTGGCGTAATAGTGCTGAGCAGCCGAACCAATCCCAAAGATTCCCTCGCCCCACTCGACAGAATTGAGATAAATCTCATAGAGCCTTTGCTTAGATAAAGTCAACTCCAAAAGACCTGTGATCACCAACTCTTGGCCTTTGCGGAAATAGTTTTGCTCTGAAGAAAGAAATAAATTTTTTGCCAGTTGTTGAGTAATAGTTGAGCCGCCGCGCAATGACGTTTTAGATTTACTACCTGCCTGAGTTTTTTGTTGATTCTTTTCCCAAGCCTTTTGCATATCTTCAACTCGTACACCTTTGTGCTGAAAAAAAATATCGTCTTCACTTACCATCACTGCACGTTTCAGGTTATTGGAAATTTTGTCGTAAGGAGTCCATTTGGATTGCACTGGGCAAGACCAGTGCCAGCTACATAGACGCCAACGCTCAGCCCTCTGAAATGCCGTACTGCTGGGATCCAAACCAATCCAAAGAATGATCTGAATCGCAAAATAGACCTGCATTGCTAGAAAACCACATAGCAAGCATTTGACAAAGTAAGCAAGCCAACGCATAGAGACTGAACTAACTACGTAACTTCTCTAATACTGAGCGTGGTTTAATTATTTTGGCTAGACCAGCCCCACGCCATAATAAAAATGCATCAGCTGCTTGTTCAACCAGCATACCCAAGCCATCACTCACTCTTGCACCCCTTTGCAAAGCCTGCTGCATGAACGAAGTGGTTTTGCCATAAACCATGTCGTAAGCAAAAGAACCTGGAGCAAAAATATTGGCAACTGCTTGAGCAGTCAGAGGTGATTCATCATTCAGGCCAGCGGCTGTGGCATTAATGACCAAATCAAATGAATATTGGGTTATTTCAGAGTCAGCCAAATCTGATAGTGCTCGAGACTCCAGCGCAACTTCCTTAGAAGCTGCAAGGCCTGCAAAAAGTTTTACTAGTTCATCCGCTTTTGCGCTAGTGCGATTAGCAATGACCAAACACTTTGGTGTTTGTTCTAAAAGAGGTCCGATCACTCCGCGTGCTGCACCACCAGCACCTATGATCAATATCCGGGCACTATTGATGGCAATTCCTTGGGCCAATAAATCCCTTACTAAGCCTGCACCGTCAGTATTGTCACCAAATATCTTGCCTTCCTTTATCCACAAGGTATTTACGGCACCCGCTAATTTAGCGCGAGAGGTAAGCACATCAGCAAATGCTTGTGCATCAAGCTTAAAAGGAACGGTTACATTAAGACCTTTCCCGCCCACAACAAAGAAGGCCTTAGCCGCTTTAGCAAATCCATCAATCTCAGGTTGCAAGCGTCCGTAATGCATTGCTTGCTTAGAATGCTCTGCAAAGCTCTGATGAATAGCGGGAGATTTGCTATGAGAAATTGGATTGCCAGCAACGGCGTACACATCTAAGCCAGGAAAGAGGCTTGGGTCAATATGCAGATCGTTGGACTGGGATGAATTCATGATGACTACAGAATAAGCGAATTTCTGAACTGAATAGTATTAATGGCGTAGCTCTAAGCGATCCACACCATCTCGAGTGAATTCAAAGGTAGACACCCAATCCAATACATCAATTTGCCCCCTCATCTCAGATGGAAATGGTCCAAATGGTGCTGAGGCGCGCACAATTGCCAAGGCTTGACGATCTAATTCGGAGTTACCAGAGCTACGGCCAATTGTGAGCCCGTCTTTACCTTGTGCGTTAGTGGTGATGCGCCCTTGAGCATCAACGCTGACCACGATAATCAAACTGCCGTACAAAGGGTGCCCATTTGCTCGAGGGAAATAAGCACTTCCATAAGATTCAATCTTTTGACGCATCGCATCGTAATAATGTGCAAAAGCAACTGCTTTTGTATTAGCTCCCGTCAGCACTCTTCGACGCGGTTCTCGTCCATCAGTCTGTAAGCGTTTAGCCAACTCTGCTTCAAGAGAATTCAGCTGAGGGGCGATCTTTTCCTCATCACCACTTTTGCGACCGCCTGAACGATCACGCCGCTCATCCAGTTTTGCCAACATTTGCCTTTGCCGCTTCTCCAACACCTCAAGACGAGCCTCGGCACCCAATCTTGCACGATGTAATGCAGTGGCATCTTGATTCTCAGTTTTACCGCCGCCCTGCAAATCAGCTTGCGCCAATTTCCTTGCATTCTGGGGTGGGGTCTTATTGCTAGCATTCACCAATACCACGCTTAATGGGGTATTAAGCCTACGATTCTGAATTTCCCCAAACCCCCAACGAAAAGACAAAAAGAGAATATGAATCAAAAGAGAAGTGCCAAGCGCAAACCAAAAGGGGTGGCGAAGCCAAACGTTCCGCAAATAAAAGAGTACCGCCCTCAACTTGGCTGGGCACGGGAACTCCAATGATTTAATCTGGGCTAGCATCTTCTTCAGAATTTTCAGAGATATCAATTTCTGATGCTGCTTCAGTTAACTTCTCGACCGATTCAAGTTTGGCCTCGATCTCCAGAACCCTAATGGCAGCGCTAAGCTGCAATAAATCAATATCCGATGCCACCACTTCGGCCCGAGTCATTCGAGGATGAGCGGCTAGCTCTGGAATAGGAATGTGTAGCGGCACCACTTCCACCCTAGACACGCCTTCTTTTAAATGACGAACGTGAACTTTTTTAGATTCACCATCCTGGGCCATCCAACGCAGACACCAATATTTTTCTAGCCTGTCTTGATATTCGCCATAGGCTTGATAACAAGATTCAAAATCGACTGCAATACCCATCAAAGTAGCATCCCGAGGTGGAAACGGGGCGACCATCTTAGCAGTCACACCATGTTTCGCCAAAGCAATTAACTGCCATTGGTTGACTAAATCCGAATAACGACGCAAAGGTGATGTGCACCAGGCGTAATAATCCAATCCCAAACCTTCATGTGGCCCTGGCGTGGTTTGCATTCTGGTGCGTAGCGGACCCCAACCCTTCTGAGTTCTAAAGAGACCTGGTAGACCATGTTCAGCAAGCATCTGTCCAGAAGCGCTATTGCAAAAAATCATCCACTCGGCCACAACTGTATCCAAAATTGATCCACGTTGACGAGGCACAATCTCGACGCGCCGAACGCCATCTATGTCTTTCATTTGAAAATGAAAGTCTCTTGCCAAAGCATTGGGTTCTATTACGCCTAATTGTTCAGCGCGAAGCCCGTTCGCCACTCTCTTGACTTGGCGACTTGCATGTAAGTGCTTAGCGGACGCCCACAAAATTGCCAACTCTTTGCGATAAGGATAAGTGGCTGACTCATCAAATAAACTCTCTTCACTTACTAGATGCTCCAAATCTTCTAGACGTAAATTGGCGGCTATTGGCACCATCTCCGCGTGCATTTGTAATGAATCTTTTTTTACTATGCCCGCACCATCTATATCAACATAAATTGACAGAGCAGGTCTTGAAGCACCTGCATCCAAAGAGAATTGCTCAATTACCTGGTCGGGCAACATCGTAATTTTGTCACCCGGAAAATACACTGTGGACATGCGGCTACGTGCCACCTGATCTAACGGATCATCTTTCGCAATAGCTAGTCCTGGGGCCGCAATATGAATTCCTATTCGATGGCAACCATCTGCCAGCTCGGTGACCGACAAAGCGTCATCAATCTCTGTTGTGCCCGAATCATCAATCGAGAATGCCTGCGCCTGAGCAACTGGAAGCTGCGCAATAGCGACTTGATAGGTTGCTTGATCCACTTGAACGCTCTTGTTATGTCTAGGTCCATTAGGAAAGTGTGCCTTAAGAAACATCCCTTGGTGATAAGCTAAAGGGGATTCAATGGCACCGCAGCGAATCATTAATTGAGCTGGAGATTCGCCAGTTTCTGAGCACGCAGCAATCAGAGACTTGTAGGCGGAGGTGTTTTTATCAGGTGAAAAAAGCAGTTGGTTAGCCGAAGACTTTAATACCTCCGGAAAAATTCCCGCAACTAACTCTTTCTGCCAATTTGACTGTTGCTCTAACTCTTTTTGTTTGCGTTCCAACGCGGCTAACCCAGCCTGCAATTGCTCTAGTGGGGCCCGCTGAAAACGACCGCGTCCTTTACGACGAAAAAATACTGGGGCACCTTGCAATGCAATTGCTAATGATACTTTTTGAGGAACTGAAGCTTGCGCTCCAAAGTACTCCACTGAAACATCTACCAAGCCGAACTCTTCATCTGGCGCGCAGTCCCAGAGCAACTGTAAATCGATATCTTTAGATAAAACACTTGCTTCATCCATAACCGCCTGAGCATCAGGCCTTTCAAAGCGTAACCAAACTTCTTTAGCTTTGAGTTTAATTTTCTTTCCCGAAAGGCTTGTGGCTTGCCAAGATTCAGCATCTCCAACACCAGATGCCGACTGAACTGTAGCGATCTTGATATCACCACCCTCTTCGTATACAAGATTCATACTTAAAGGGAAATCCCGCCGCTAGCTTCTAGTGCCACTCCATTGACATAACTTGCTTCGTCACTCGCAAGGAACAAGTACACATTGGCCATTTCCTCTGGGGTACCCAACCGGCCGAGCCAACTACGCCTCTCAATATCTCGCAAAATATTTTCCGGCATCGCTTTCACCATCTCGGTAGAAATAAAACCAGGGCATACCGCATTTACGCGAACACCTTTAGGACCAAGCTCACGCGCCCAAGTTTTAGTAAAGCCAATCACACCAAATTTAGTGGCTGAGTAATTAGTTTGGCCAAAATTTCCGTAGATACCGACTACGCTTGATGCATTCACAATCGATCCGGAGCCAGCCTCAAGCATGTAAGGAACAATCAATTGTGTACAGTTAAAGACACCTTTGAGATTGACATCAATGACTGCGTCAAATTGCGCTTCAGTCATTTTGATTAAGCGGGCGTCTTGAGTAATGCCAGCGTTATTAATCAAAATATCAATGCACCCATGTTTTTGCATTACCTGATCAACCACTGCCTGAATGCTAGCGCGATCAGTCACATTCATTGCATAGGCTTCGGCATTGGGAACTTGAGCAGCGGCACTCTTGACGGCCTCAAGATTCATGTCTGCAATCACCACTTTGGCTCCCTCCTGAGAAAAACGCTGCGCAGTGGCAAAACCAATTCCTTTTGCAGCGCCAGTAATGATTGCTACTTTATCTTTTAATCTATTGCCCATTTTTGACTCTCTGTATTGATATTCACGTTGATTTTGTCTGATAAGTGCTTACCGCTTTTAATATCTTTTGGTGAACGCCACCAAATCCGCCATTACTCATAACTAAGATGTGATCCCCAGACTTTGCCTCTTTGACAACCGCCAGCACCAGCGTATCAAGATCATCAAATGTGCACGCCTTACCTTGCACTTCTTTATTTAGTGGGGATAACACTTCAGCCAAATCCCAGCCCAAATTATCTTTACCAGCTTTTGCTCCATAGGCAAAAACTTTGTCAGCCTGATCAAGACTACCTGGTAGCTGGGCTTTCATTACGCCCAACTTCATCGTATTAGAACGAGGCTCCAATACCGCCAAAATGCGGGCATTACCCACCCTGCGACGTAGTCCATCCAAAGTGGTTGTGATTGCAGTAGGGTGATGCGCGAAATCATCATACACAGTGATCTCATGAGCAATGCCAATGGTTTCTAAGCGGCGCTTTACATTCTTAAATTCAGCCAAAGCACGAGCCGAATCCGCAGGAGAAATGCCAATATGGTTGGCTGCAGCAATTGCAGCGAGCGCGTTAAGTTGATTGTGTCTACCCATTACCCCTGAATCACACGACCACTTCACAGTGGCCATTTCTTTGCCAGATTTACGCACAATGAAGCCATCGCCCTGCTGAGGTATCAGCGACCACTCATTAACCGCCTCGTGTCCAAAGCGCTCTACGGGAGCCCAAGCGCCTCGTGTGATAACTCGCTCTAAAGCCGGCTCTTCGCCATTAACCACGATCAAACCATCGCTTGGCACAGTGCGTACTAAGTGGTGAAATTGAGTTTCAATAGCCACAAGATCCGCAAAAATATCGGCGTGATCAAACTCCAAATTATTTAATAAAGCAGTGCGTGGTCTGTAATGCACAAACTTACTGCGTTTATCGAAAAAGGCAGTGTCATATTCATCTGCTTCGATCACAAAATATTTACCCTCTCCTAAGCGAGCTGAGATTGAAAAATTTAGCGGCACGCCCCCAATTAAATATCCTGGCTTGTAGCCGTTAAATTCCAAAATCCAAGCCAGCATGGCCGACGTTGTTGTCTTTCCATGCGTGCCTGCTACTGCCAAAACATGTCGGCCATATAAGACTTGCTCGCCCAACCACTGTGGGCCAGAGATATAAGGAAGTCCTTGATTCAGAATGGCTTCCATCAATGGATTCCCGCGAGAGACCACATTGCCAATAACAAATAAATCAGGCATCGTCGCAAACTGCAATAATTGATCTGGTGAGAATCCCTCAATCAGCTCGATTCCTTGAACTTCAAGCTGAGTGCTCATTGGTGGATACACGTTAGCATCACAACCAGTAACGCGATGTCCAGCTTGTCGTGCAATTGCGGCAATGCCGCCCATGAAAGTACCGCAAATGCCCAAAATATGTATATGCATCAATGAATTTTAACGAAGGAGTTGCAGTGAACCGAAGACAATGGATCATCATCGGCGGAGTTAGCCTTTTGGCACTCCTTGGAGGCACCCTAACATCGCAGTGGATTTCAAAATCAGACTTGGCTGCAGAGCCTGGAGTTAAAGCATTTTTTGCCAACCCCTGGCAAACACCAGAAGGTCAAACCAACATTACTGAAGAATGGAAAGGAAAATTACTCGTAGTGAACTTTTGGGGCTCATGGTGCCCGCCTTGTGTGGAAGAAATGCCTGAACTAGAAAAGCTTCAATGGGAGTTTGCGCAACAAAATGTTTTATTTGTCGGCATCGCCATTGATTCACCGCCTAACGTACGGGAATTTTTGAAAAAAACCCCTGTTTCTTATCCAATCGCTATGGGCGGTTTGAATGGAAGCCAAATATATCAAGCACTGGGTAATACCCAGGGAGCGCTTCCCTATACCGTGATTATCACCCCAAAAGGGAAAGTTATTTACAGTAAATTAGGTAAGATAAGTGAAGATGAGCTCAGAAAAGCGATAAAGTTGAATTTATAGGGAATTTTATCGACAGAAAAAATATTTAATAAAGGCTTAAAAACTAAATAATCAACTCATTAATTTTCATAATTTGCATTTAAAAAGTTGGAAAATATCGATTTTTGATCGAACAAAATCTTCTTTGGACGACGCCATACAGGTATACTTCTCCCATAAAGTGAAGCATCAAGAAAGCACTAAGCTGCATGGGTGGTTAAAAACCGAATTATGCGATTAACGCCTAAATGCCTCTAAAAACAGGGATCTATGTCCAAAAAATCTTCAATTCTCGTAATTCAAGGCCCCAACCTAAATCTCTTGGGAACCAGAGAACCCGAGGTTTATGGCAAAACTACCCTAGAAGATATCCATAAGAGACTGCAAGAATTAGCCAAAGCGCAATCTGTAGATCTAGATACCTATCAAAGCAACCATGAAG
Source organism: Burkholderiaceae bacterium (assembly GCA_947373615.1). GTDB lineage: Bacteria > Pseudomonadota > Gammaproteobacteria > Burkholderiales > Burkholderiaceae > Polynucleobacter. The sequence continues at coordinate 10,669 of CANBYN010000023.1, forward strand.
GCGAATTAATTGACCGTATTCAGAGCGCTAAGAAAGACGGCGTAGATTTCATCATCATTAATCCTGGTGCATTTACCCATACCAGTGTTGCATTGCGCGATGTCTTGGCTGGAGTTGCCATCCCTTTTACAGAAGTGCATATCTCCAATATTCATCAGCGTGAAGAGTTTCGCAAGCATTCCTATTTATCCGATATTGCAACTGGGGTGATTTGTGGCTTAGGCGTAATAGGATATGAGTTGGCACTACAAGCAGCAATCACCCGCCTGCAGAAATAAAACATATAAAGAATCGTAAGAGAGGAAGTAATCACATGGATCTGAGAAAACTTAAAACCTTAATCGACTTAGTCTCTGAATCAGGCATTTCTGAATTAGAGGTTAATGAAGGTGAAGACCGTGTACGCATCGTTAATGCTGGCTCCCCTGCAGCTAGTCAATTGGTGTACGCCAATGCTGCATCTGCGCAAGCAATTCAAGCTACCCCTGCAATAAGCGCAGCCCCTGTCGTTACCCCTATTGTCGAAGAGCCCGCTGCTGAAGCAGGTTTTGTGGCTCACTCTCCAATGGTAGGCACTTTTTATCGCGCGCCAAATCCTGAATCTCCAAATTTCGTCAACATTGGCGACACCGTAAAAGTAGGTCAAACACTTTGCATCATTGAAGCAATGAAGCTTCTCAATGAAATTGAATCTGAGCACGCTGGTGTCATTAAAGCAATTCTTTGTGAAAATGGTCAGGGCGTTGAATTTGACCAACCACTTTTCATCATCGCTTAATTGATGACCCTTAAATCCATTCCAATTCACCGCTACATAACTCAGAGCAGATATGTTCGATAAGATTCTGATTGCCAATCGGGGAGAAATTGCTCTCCGTATCCAACGCGCATGTCGCGAGTTGGGAATTAAAACTGTTGTGGTCTACTCCACTGCTGACAAGGAAGCAAAGTATGTAAAGCTTGCGGACGAAGCCGTATGCATCGGACCAGCACCTTCCTCATTAAGCTATCTCAATATGCCAGCCATTATTTCTGCTGCTGAAGTAACTGATGCAGAAGCAATTCACCCGGGTTACGGATTCCTTTCCGAAAATGCGGACTTTGCTGAACGAGTTGAGAAATCAGGTTTTGCCTTTATTGGACCTAGAGCAGAATCCATTCGCTTAATGGGTGACAAAGTTTCTGCGAAACGTGCCATGATCAAAGCTGGTGTGCCTTGCGTCCCTGGATCCGAAGGCGCTCTGCCAGACAACCCCAAAGAAATCATTGCGGCAGCAAAAAAAGTCGGTTATCCCGTCATCATTAAAGCTGCTGGCGGTGGTGGTGGGCGAGGTATGCGTGTTGTACACACCGAAGCCGCCCTCATTAATGCTGTCAATATGACTCGCGAAGAGGCAGGTCGCGCTTTCGGCAATCCAGAAGTCTATATGGAGAAGTTTTTAGAAAAGCCTCGCCACGTAGAAATTCAGATTTTGGCTGACACCCATGGGAACGCTATTTGGCTAGGTGAACGTGATTGCTCTATGCAACGTCGCCATCAAAAAGTAATTGAAGAAGCGCCCGCACCTGGAATTGATCGTCGCCAGATTGCCAAAATTGGAGAGCGCTGTGCAGAAGCTTGCCGGAAGATTGGTTATCGCGGCGCAGGGACCTTTGAATTCCTTTATGAAAACAATGAATTCTTCTTCATTGAAATGAATACTCGTGTTCAAGTTGAGCACCCTGTAACTGAAATGATTACTGGCGTCGATATTGTTCAAGAACAGATTCGTATTGCTGCTGGTTTGAAATTAAGCTATCGCCAGAAGGATATCGTTTTTCGCGGTCATGCGATTGAGTGCCGGCTAAACGCTGAAGATCCTTTCAAATTCACTCCAAGCCCTGGCCGAATTGGTTCATTCCACATGCCTGGTGGCCCTGGGATCCGGGTTGATTCACACGCTTATAGCGGATACATGGTTCCCTCAAACTATGACTCCATGATCGGCAAGTTGATTTCTTATGGCAATACACGTGAACAAGCCATCCGTCGCATGCAAATCGCACTATCTGAGATGGTGATTGATGGCATCACAACGAATATCCCTTTGCATCGTGAATTAATGCTTGATCCTAACTTCATTGAAGGCGGCACCAGTATCCATTACCTGGAGCATCGCTTAGAAGAGCAAGCCGCAAGTCGCGGAAAATCGTAATTGAAGCAGGTTATCAATGTCTTATCGTGAACTGGTCTTCACGGTAGCTGCAGAAACTGCTGAACCCTTAGGGGATGCTTTACTGGAGTTGGGCGCACTCTCAGTGACTGTTGAGGATGATGCCGCAGGTGGATACGATGAAAACCCGCTCTATGGAGAACCGGGTCTATCTCCCGAAGTGCAGGCATGGGATAGATCTTCAGTGACCGCCCTCTTCAATCCAGATATTGATGATTCAGGTAGTGCGCAATTTATTCCTGAACTTCTTGCCTCCCTAAAAGAGGAGGGCTTTAACTTAGCATCGCCTCAAGAAAAAATCGTTGAAGAACAGGATTGGGTGAGGCTTACCCAAAGTCAATTTGCCCCAATCCAAATTGGAAAACGTATCTGGGTGGTGCCTTCTTGGCACGATGCTCCAACTGATCCCAACGCCATTTGCTTAGCGGTTGACCCTGGTCTAGCATTTGGCACTGGCAGTCATCCTACTACCCATTTGTGCCTCCTGTGGTTAGAAGAACAAAGAGCGCTTCAGAATTTAAGTCTACTTGACTATGGTTGCGGTTCGGGCATTTTGGCCATTGCCGCAGCAAAACTTGGCTGCAATCCAGTAATTGGTACTGACATAGACCCTCAAGCTATGGTTGCTGCACGTAGCAACGCAGAAATCAATAACACCGTGATTCGTTTTGTTTTACCAAATGAAGGCGCTCCAGAACTTGCCGCTGAAACAAAATATGACATCGTGATGGCCAATATCTTGGCTAACCCTCTTCAGGTTCT